>JAJDBZ010000120.1 GCA_029261095.1 Candidatus Omnitrophota bacterium
CATTGCCCGGCCAATCGTAGTTCATCAATCGGTTGACATCTTTGGGATCCACCGAGAAATCCTGAGGATCTTTCTTGAGGTCCTGCATGAAATGTTGAATGAGGAGGGGGATATCCGATTTGCGATAACGAAGGGGTGGGACTTCAATGGGAACGACATTCAATCGGAAGTAGAGATCTTCCCGAAACTTCCCTTCCCTGACCGCCAATTCAAGGTCCCGATTGGTAGCGGCGACAACACGGACATCGACTTTCTTCGACCCGCGCCCTCCGACCGGTTCAATGGTCTGCTCCTGAAGGACTCTCAAAATCTTCCCCTGCAGGTTTTGATTCATATCTCCAATCTCATCGAGGAAAATCGTTCCCTGATCGGCGAGTTCGAACATCCCAACTCTATTTTGAACCGCTCCGGTAAATGAACCTTTTACATGACCGAAGAGTTGGCTCTCCAGCAGTTCATCAGGGATGGCGATACAGTTGATCGGGATGAAGGAGTGATCGGCGCGATTGGATAAGTTGTGGATCGCCCGCGCGACCAGTTCTTTACCGCTCCCGCTTTCTCCCAAAATCAGAGCGGTCGCATCACTATTCGCCACTCGTTCGATAAGCGCCAACAGGTTCTTCATGACACTGGAATCACCAATGAGGCCTGAATCCCCCGTTCCAACCGACATCTCCCCCCTTAGATAGAGGTTTTCAAGGATGAGACGCTTCCGGTCGATCGCTCTCCGAACCGCCTTCTGCACTTCATCTTGGGTATAGGGTTTCTGGATGAAGTCGACCGCCCCCTCCTGCATCGCTTTCACAGCAACTTCGACTGTCCCATGGGCGGTCAGCAAGATTACGGCGAGTGCCGGATTGGTTTTCTGAACCTCTTTTAAAAGATCTTCCCCAGATAGATTGGGCATCCGAAGGTCGGAAATGATACAGTCGAAAGATGAGGTTTCGATCAACTCAAGCGCTATTTTCCCATCTTCCGCCGTTTCTACATCATACCCGGCGGATTGAAGCTGGAGGCTTAGCGCCTTTCTCAAACGGGGTTCATCGTCAACAATCAGAATTTTTGGCATGGTTGGGAGAACTATTACTATGAATTCTTCATTTCTTAAATGGGAGAGAGTATTTCATGGGAGGTCTGCAATGATTCCTTGACTCAGTTTGGGTGGTTCTTGCCGCTCCTCCCCTATCCATACCATTCTATCGACAAGTTTGTTAAATTCCCATTGCTATGAAAGATCGAACTACATTTGTCAATAATTTGAGTGAAGCATTGCCCTATCTCCAGGCCTTTCGGGGAAAAACTCTCGTCGTAAAGTACGGGGGGGCCGCCATGGTTGAAGAAGCCGCCCGCGAAGCCTTCATCCAAGACATTGTCCTTCTGCGCACAGTGGGAATCAAACCTGTAGTGGTTCATGGGGGTGGCCCCATGATTACCGAAATGCTCAAGAAGGTGGGTAAGACGACCGAGTTCATCCAGGGCTTGCGGGTCACCGATCGAGAAACTGTCGATATTACCGAAATGGTTCTAGCTGGAGTCCTCAACAAAGGGATTGTCGCATCCATCAATCGTGCTGGCGGCTTGGCAGTCGGACTCTCGGGGAAAGACGGGAACCTGGTGGAGGCGGTCAAACACCAGCCCAATAAACCCGGAACGAAAGAGGGCGAAATCCTCGAAACATTGGACATCGGGTATGTGGGTGAAGTCTCAAGAATCAATCCAAATGTCTTAATTTCACTGGATGAGGCGGGGTTTATCCCTGTTGTGGCTCCACTTGGAGTGGGTCCCGATGGAGAAACCTACAATATTAACGCCGATACCGTGGCAGGTGCCCTCGCGGGTGCGCTAGAGGCCGAGAAACTCCTTCTCATGACCGACACCCCCGGAATCATGAAAGACCCTGATGACCGATCCAGCCTGATTTCCCAGCTCACACTGGATGATGTTAAAAGGTTGACCGCAGAAGGGGTCATCGTGGGAGGAATGATCCCGAAAACTCAGGCATGTGCGCTGGCGCTTGAGAAGGGATGCAGAACCTGTCACATTATCGACGGCCGCGTACCTCATAGCGCCCTGCTAGAAATCTTCTCCATCGAGGGAATCGGAACATTGATCAGAGGGAGGTAAGGATCGTGGAAAAGGATAATCCGGTTTTCATTCAGGACACACGTGTTGAAGATGGAATCGTCATTTGGGAGCTGAATGGCGCGTTGAAACAAGACAAAATCTCCGAACTCAAAAAAACACTCGGAAGAATATTGCATGAAGGGCACACCAAGTTTATTTTCGATTTCGAGGGCTTGAACGCATTGGACAGTCAGGGAATCGGTTTCTTTATTTCCGCGTTGCGAGAGGTCCGTGCGCGAAATGGACGGATGGTCCTTGTCAGAGTGGATGCGAAATTCGCCGCCCTGTTCGAACTCACACTCCTAAACCGAGTCTTTGAAATGTTCACCGATATGGAAACAGCCAAAAAGAGTTTTGGCCCCGTTGAGGAAAAATCTGAATGATTCGGTCCTCGGCTCAAGTTTCTATATTGGGGTTTACGATTCGAAGTCTTTGCGTTATTTCCACCGGTCTGTCTATCTTACCGTTCTCCGCACATTCCGAGACAGACTCCTCGCTCCCGGTGGTCGAATACAAACTTGAGAATGGACTGACCGCCCTCTTACTCGAAAGACACCACTCGCCGACAGTCGCTTGTCAGATCGCTTTCAAGGTCGGTTCCAACAACGAGCGGCCCGGGGTTACCGGTTCGGCGCACATGCTCGAACACATGATGTTCAAGGGAACACATACGATCGGAACACGGGACCATGAAGCGGAAATTCCGATCATGGAAAAAATCGACAAACTCGCGAATCAACTTCTCGATGAACGCCTGAAAGGCGAAGCTGCGAACCAGGAAAAGATCGCAAAGTGGGAGACCGAGATTGAGTCGCTCCAAGAAGAGCAGCGGGAGTTCATCGTTGGAGAAGAACTTGTCAGCCTTTATAAGAAGCAGGGGGGGACAGGGCTCAATGCATACACGAGTAACGATTACACCAATTACATCTGCAAACTTCCCGCGAATAAACTCGAACTTTGGTGTTGGTTGGAATCCGATCGAATCGCAAACCCCGTATTCCGTGAGTTCTACGCCGAAAAAGAAGTGGTCCACGAGGAGCGGAGGATGCGGATCGACACAGACCCTGATGGATCGCTCTGGGAGCTCTTCAATTCGACTCTTTTCAACGCCCATCCCTACAGTTGGCTGACCATCGGATGGCCCTCGGATATCGAAAATTACCGTCGTGAAACGATGGAGGAGTTTTTTAAGCTGTATTACGCTCCCAACAATGCGGTCATTGTTTGGGTGGGAGATTTCGACACGGAAGAAGCCAAACAGTTACTCGAGAAATATTTCGGCAGTATACCGAGTCAGCCGACTCCTCCTCCGATTGTCACCCGTGAGCCGGAACAGATGGGAGAGAGGCGGGCAACTTTGGTCTACGATGCCAATCCTTCTATTTACATGGGTTGGCACACAGTCGCCATTTCCGACCCAGACCTTCCAGTGCTCGAAGTCATCGAAGGTATTCTTTCTTCCGGTAGGACTTGTCGCCTCTATAAACGGATGAGAGATAAAGAACAGATGGTATCGTCGGTCATGGGCTACAGCATGAGATCCGAATACCCCGGAGCCTTTATCATCGGCGCGGAACCCCTCGAAGGGGTGTCCATTGAAACGATTGAAGAAACGATCCGCGAAGAGGTCGGTAAACTCCGAGCGGAGACGGTCGATGAGTGGGAAATCCAGCGAGTAAAGAACAAACTTCAATCCGATTTCGTCCAAAAGCTAGAATCGAACTATGTCTTGGCTCGCGACCTGGCCGAACACGAATGCAAAAGTGGATGGCGAATGCTGGGAAAAATCGACGAAGCGGTTCAACAAGTTACGGCGGAAGATGTCCAACGGGTCGCGAAGAAATATATGGTTGATACCAATCTCAGTGTGGTTGTGCTTGAACCCAAGGACAAGGATGCTTCCTAGAGTGACTTCATTGAAACGATCTATTCTTTTTTCGACATCCAATGCGGCCCTGTCAGGAGTCTTTATCCTGGTCGTGATCCTCTTTTCAACGACAAAGGGATCCTGGTCGGAAAATTGGACCCGCGTTGATCACCCTAAGGACTTGGAATTTCCGGAGCAGGCTTTCAATCCCCCAAAACCGGAACGTTACGAAATGGAAAATGGGATGGTTGTCTACTATCTACAAGATCCCTCAATCCCCATGATCCGAGCTTACGCACGAGTCCGTGCCGGTTCCATCTATGAGCAGCCCAATGAAGTGGGACTCGCGAGTTTGACTGCGGGGCTCCTACGCCTCGGAGGGAGCCGATCAAGTCCCGCGGAAGAAATGAACGAAAAGTTGGAGTATGTGGGCGCGACACTCGAATCGGGAGGGAGTCGGGACTACTCCGCGGTATCCCTTAGAGTCCTGAGTAAGGACAAAGAGATGGGATTCGATTTTTTTGAGCAGATACTCAGAGAACCCGCCTTTCCCGACGACAAAATTGAACAGAAAAAAGGGGAAGTCACCGAAAGGTTGCGCCGCCAACTCGACGACCCCATGGAAATCACTCGAAATGAATTTCGGAAGATCATGTACAATGACCATCCCTACGGAAGGAACCCGCTTGGAACGCGGGAATCGTTAGCCTCTTTCCAACGTGAACAATTGATCGATTGGCACAAAAGGATATTCCGCCCCAACCGAATCATCCTTTCCGTGTCCGGTGATTTCGAGGCCGACTGGTTGAAAAAAACGCTGAAGGAAAAGTTTGGAGACTGGACCAACTCCGATAGGGGGTTCCCCGAACCGGAAGAGATCCAGCAATCGCAGATCGGGAAAACCTTTTTCATCGAGAAAGATCTCAACCAATCGACCGTCCGGTTCGGACATCTCGGTATCAAGAAAGACAACCCAGATGCCATTCCCTTGGACGTACTGAACTTTGTTATCGGTGGCGGGGGATTCTCATCCCGACTGGTTAATGAGGTGCGAACCAAAGGTGGTTATGCGTATGTGGTTGCCTCGATCTTTGATGAACCCCTGCTACAGGGCCAGTTCGTTACCATCCTCCAGACCCAGACCAAGAACACGATGGAGGCAACACAACTTGCTCAGAGAGTCATTTCGGAAGCCATCGAACCCGGTAACCTGACCGATGAAGAAATTGACCTTGCCAAGGAATCCAAGTTAAATGACTTTGTGTTTAACTTTGAGACCCCTCATTCTGTCGTCCAGGCTTATGCGGAGCTTGAATTTTATGGTTTACCGGACAATTATCTTGAGGAATATCGAGAGAACCTTGTCAATGTGACCCGTGAAGACTTAGAACGAGTGGGAAAGAAATACATTCATCCCGATCGATTTAGCTTGCTGGTTTTGGGAAACTCCGATGTCAATCCACTCATTGACGAACTCGCGGTTTCGTATGAGACCTTGAGTATCGAAAGCGAATAATTCGAGAGTATTCCAGAAGAAGAACTAGTTCTAGAACCGACCAAAGAGAGAGGCAATCCGATGAGTACAGCCGTTCAAGAAGAAGTCAGTCATATGAAATTACTCGAAGATTGTGTCGAGACAAAGGCAACCGATCTTCACTTACGGGCGGCAGTTCCCGCTAAATATCGAATCAACGGCGAGCTGACAAATCTTGCTGATCGAATCATGTCGGCCGAGGATTGCGAATTCGTTCTCCGTTCGATTACCGACGAGAGCCAATGGCATGATTTTGTTCAGAACAAGGAACTCGACTTTGCTTATGCGTTGAACCGAGACTGTCGATTCCGTGTCAACGCATATTGGCACCTTGGAACGGTTGCGATCGCCTTTCGGCTTAACCGTGCAGATTTTCTCGATTTCGATAAACTGAATCTTCCACCTGTCATTCGGGATCTCACCCAACAGCGTCGTGGACTGATCCTCGTAACGGGCATCACGGGATCGGGAAAATCTACCACCCTCGCGACGATGCTCGGTCACATCAACAACACTCGACCGGATCATATCATCACAATCGAAGATCCGATCGAGTTTATCCACAAGGATTCAACCGGGTTGGTGAGCCAGCGCGAGGTTGGATACGATACCAAAAGTTTTGTGAATGCACTCCGCGCCTCTCTCCGAGAAGATCCCGATGTCATCCTTGTCGGTGAGATGCGAGATGTGGAAACCATTCGAACAGCCATCTCCGCGGCGGAAACAGGTCACTTGGTCTTTAGTACGCTCCACACGACTCAGGCCTCCACATCAGTTGAACGTATCCTTGGTTTCTTCAACCCGATTGAACAGAACATTATTCGGTCACTCCTGTCGGAGAACCTTAAAGGCGTCATCAGTCAACGTCTCCTGCCGAAGACTGGAGGCGGTTTGGTTCCCGCGCTCGAGATCATGGTGGGTACCGCAACAGTAAAGAAATTGATTGCGGAGAATCGTTTGACCGCTTTGAATCAAGCCATTCAAAACCGCGAAGGCGGAATGCAGACCTTTAACCAGGCATTGCTAGATCACATCAACGCGGGAAACATTACTGAAGAAATCGCCATGGCGGCGTCCTCCAACCCAGCAGCACTCCGTAGGATGATGCTCGGTGGTGAGTCGGGTGGCGACTCGACATCGATCATTGGGTAAAGAACCACCGGCCTCAATTCATCCACATGAGGCTTTCGATGAGGAGATCCGTCTCCTCCCGAATGCCCTCGTCAATCGCTCGGATCAGGTGGAGAAGTCTGCGCGCGTCTAGGGTGGGGGTGCAGGAGAGACGGCTCAGGTCGCTCTCCATAAAACCCTCCGGAATTCCCATTCCATTCGACAATCCGACAAGGGCGTTGCGTGAGGTAAGATCCAGGTAGGTGATCTCGATCCGCCCATCCCAGAACAACCTCGCCTGAATGGAATTCGATCCGCCAAAGGTATGTTCGGGAACTTCTTCGAAAGTAAGAGTGAATGCATCTGCATCTTCGAATGTTGTGACTTTCCCTCCTTGACTCGGATCGAGGTCTCTGAAGAAGAAAGAAACCCTGGGAAGATCGAAGTGATTTCGGAATGATTCCGCGGAATCGGTGTCCCCCTTACCGAATGTGAGGTAACCATTGCTGCCGAGAAAGACCTGGCTAAAGGAACCTTCGAAGAAAGGGATTTCTTGGTTATCCGCGAAAACGACACGGATAAATTGTTGATCGGATAACGTCCTTACGACTCCAAGATTGGGGTCGACCGGAAAACTCGTCGTCTCCGACAAACATGTCTGGTAGAGATGTCCACCCAATACGGGAGTCCACGTGATCCGCTTGAATTTTAAGTCAAAATCCAGATCCTGAAATCGTTCGGTATTCGATTCGTTCCGGCAGTTAACAAAGGCAGTTCCAGTGCGAAGTCCCGCACCCCCCATGCCGTCCTCCTCATCGAAATAAGAGACCTCGATCTGGTCAAATACCGATACCTGAAGAATGTCATCCCCGGGAATGATGGTGTCCGACAAATCCTCGAGGGGAACGAGACCTTCGAAGAGACCCGATCCCTGATCGGTTTCGAAGAGATTGATCGAGAAGGCATCTCCCAATCCAGAGACGATAGTCGCGGAACGAACTTCCACGCCGGCGTGGTCCAAGTCTCCCATTTCGACCAGGGCTGTTTCGCCACATTCGTAATCTTCCTTGGCGAATCGAATATACCCTGTCTGTCTGAGACAGGGTGGCGCTTGAGAAAGGTCGTTGGGGAGAAAGTCCGGAGGGAGACCCTCTCCTCGGGAGAGACCGACTATGCCATCGGGGGTTTCGATGGTTTGGTAGTGAACCCGAATTGTTCCATCCCAATACAATTCAACCTGAAAGGTATTCTCGCTGTCCACTCGGTATTCGGGAATGGTATCGTAGGTCACCACAAAACGGTCGTCGTATTGTTTGTAGTATACAGTCCCTGTCGCGGAGGGATCGAGATCGTCATAAAGCGCTGATATCTGTGGAAGTCCGAAATGCTCCTCGAGTGTCTCATCCAAGTCGTTGGCGCCAGCACCGAAACTGAGCACTCCATTGCTTCCGATGAACACCTTGGACTGATCCTCGCCATAGAAGGGAAAACGTTGACCCTGTGAAAAACCGACTTGACTAAAAGAATCATCGAACAACGTAGCAGTGGTTCGATCCGCGAGTGGGATCTCCTTGAATAGAGACTCGGGTTCGACACAAAGTGTATAGCCGTCCGAAGAAGCCTGCGGAGTCAAAGTAAGAGTCTGTCCCTGCAGATCGAACAAGTTCTCAAAAAACCTCTCGGTGAAATAGTTTCCGCGAGCGCCGGTGGTGAATGTGAAACAGGTTTCGGTGTTAATGTTGCCCGCGAAGTCGGTGAGTGTCACATCGAACCCGTAAGAAGTATCTGGAAAGAGGTCTTCCAACAGAATTGCATGCTGAGTCGTCCCGCCCCCGAAAGTCTTTCGATCGAGAGTCGCGCAAGAAGTTCCATAATCGATTCGGATGTCGGCGCCTTCATTGGTCTGGAAGGAGACCAGCGCGCTAAAAGAATTGGAAGCCATTGTGGTGAGATTGGAGAGAACCGGAGGTATGCAATCGATTCGGGTCTTTGCGGTAACGGTGCGGGGGTTCCCTTCCCCGTCATCGGTTTCCTCGTAAGTGGCTGTGAGGGTTGCACCATCGGCGACCATAAGTAACCCGGGTGGTTCTTCGCTCAATGTCGTGGTCACGGAGGCAATAAACAGGCCCGAGGTGAAGGACTCCCCTAAGGTGAAGACTCCACCCTCACCCGAGGAGGTTGTTATGGGGATTTCAACGGTCCCGGTTCCGGCAAGATCGACATCGCTCAGTATGACCTCGACGACGTCCTCGCAACCGACACGCTCTTCATTAAAACTGAGATTTCCCTTTCGACTCCGATCTGTTCCATTCCAAACAAAGAGGGCGAAATCCTGATCGAGTGCCGTGGTATTGTTCGGGACCCCATTCCCCGCGATGTTGAACGCCTTGACCTGGAGAAAATAGGTTTCCTCAGGATTTTCGATATAGACATTCTCCATATTGTTCAGCCGATCCCTCTCTCCATCGAGGACTGAAAATCCATTTTCGAACGAATTCCCATAATAGATTCCTTGATCTCCAAGGAGAGAGAGATCCAGATCGTTCACTAGCGATTTCCCGGCGTTGGGCGATCCGGGGGCATCGGACCAGGCAAGAGTCACTTTCAGGGGTTTGGTGGGGTCGAGTACAGTAAGGGGTGTTTCCCAGGTTTGACCTGAATCGGTCAGCAGATATTCCTGATCTGTGGAAAAGAGATTTTCCTTCATCGAAAAAAATCGATTGAGGTTGATGGATCCCCATCCTTGGTCGGGATTAGGGATAAAATCAAGACTCCCATCACGTCCGTCATTGTTTCCCGAGTTGTCGGTGGCGGTATTGGCTAGAACCGCTTTGATCATCGCGGGGCTTGGATCGGGAGCGTGGTTCCCACTCGAAAGAATGGAGAGTTCCCGATTGAAAAACTCGGCAACAAGCATTCCCGCTCCACAAGCGAGGGGTGTCGAGTGACTGGTACCCGACGACCGGGAATAGAGTGTCTGACCGTCTGGCCAGAACGGATCACAGACACCGGAACCGTCATACTCGAGGGCAGTGGAAGATGGACCCTGTACATGAGTCCCCACAGTATAAAGCGTCGGTCCGATCCGCCCATCCGAAAGTGGCCCTCGACTCGAGAAGCGAATCACATCTCTGACATCATCCGCGCCGTCAGGTCCGATCCCACACCCATCGCTCCCATCCGCATCGCTATTCTCTCCCGCGCCGACAGTGATCGCATTCTTCGCGGTCCCAGGTGCTCCGATCGATTGGAGATCGGGGCCCTCGTTTCCCGCTGAGAAGAAATACGCGATGGGTTGATTCCCTGGTTGAATAGGATCTGCGTCACGCGTGAGATAATCGATCTCGGCGGACTCTTCAATATATTTCCCCGCCACCACAGCTCCCCATGAATTGCTCGAAAAGGTGACTCCGGTGTTCTGGGCTTGGATCGCCAAATCCGATAGAGACATCCCTCCGAGGTCAAAACGTCCACCGTTACGAAATATCTTGGTCCCATAGACTCGGGCGCCGGGAACCACACCCTGACCCAGGAGGAACCCCTCACTGTCGGTCAGCCCACCGGCCGCGTTCCCAATCAGTATCCCCGCATTGATCTGCCCATGACCATCCTCGCTGTCTCCCAAGAGGTCCGAGGTGACATTTAGGATTCCTGCGATCCTTCCGAGAATATCCGGGTGGGCCGTTCCAGGAAGGTTTGTTGCCAAACCTTGATCGAGTCCATCGTCCTGAACCTGGACAATCATCCCATCCCCGCCGGTTAGACCATTCTGAGTTAACCAATCCGAATAGCCGGTCCCACTCGGTCCCGATGCCGAGGCAAGAAGATTGCCCGCCAAGGTTTGTGCGCCGCGTTCCCCATGGAGAATGAACTGGGGTTCAGGTTCGAGGTGAAAGACACCCCCCAATTGGGTGAGTTCTTCGATCTGCAAAGAAGTCAGTTTGGCACGTGTGGAATACCACCCCATTGGAGTTTTGCGGGAACGAATCTCTCTTGCTGGTAAGTCTTTCAGATAGAAGCGAGGAGAATCATCCACGCTCAGGATAGTGGTGGGGATATCAGCTCTCTCCGATTTCATTTCTACTTTCAAGTCGGGATCGATCTTCAGGTGTGGTTCGAGCGGTCCCGCCCAACGGATGAATGGAATCGATTTGACCTTCGACAATTCGTATGATTCGGATGAGACCAGATAGGCGAAATCGGGGAGGTAGAAATGAACGTGAATACCCGCTTCCTCACACATCTTGATCCAACTCGATTGGATCGGACCTCTGAACTGAATAAGAAAGTACTCGATTGGAGTTGTTTGCGAGATCGACTTTTGCGAAGAAAATAAATTCTGATTGCTTGTATCGATAGTACCCGCCTGAAGATGGATCGATTGAGCAATGCATACGGGTTGGTCAATTACGTGGGAGAAAAGAGTAAGCGGGAGAAAAAGCAAGAGGGTAGTCAGCACTCGTAGGTTTCCGGATCGCACATTCCGTTTCATTTCTCGGCGTATTCTGTCCATCAACGAATGGAGACCTCCCAGTCCTCCTCATTAATATGGACGAATGTTCGATCGATGACAATTGTTCGCAAAAGGTTGAATTAGGTTTGCGATAACCGAACTAATCTTCGGCGGCCTCGACCGCTGCCCGGAGCCCAAGGAGATAACTGTGCAATCCGAATCCAGATATCTGACCAACGCATACTGCAGCAGTCATGGAGTGGTGGCGGAACTCCTCGCGCTTGTGGATGTTCGATAGATGAACCTCCACAACTGGACGTGATGATGCGGCGATGGCGTCTCTGATGGCAATGGAGGTGTGAGTGTAGGCAGCTGGATTGATGAGAATCGCATCGGCGGAATCGAAATGTTCTTGGATGAGT
This sequence comes from Candidatus Omnitrophota bacterium, assembly GCA_029261095.1. Lineage (GTDB taxonomy): Bacteria > Hinthialibacterota > Hinthialibacteria > OLB16 > OLB16 > JACKFH01. Next base: position 11,511 of record JAJDBZ010000120.1, read on the forward strand.
GTCACCAAATCGCCCTCTGAATTACTCTGAAAGATCATTAGTTCAGCGCCAAGATCCTTCGCCAAGTTGGAAAGCTGAGCATTGATTTCTTCAAGGGTGAGGTGACCATAAAACTCGGGTTCGCGTAACCCAAGAAGATTGAGGTTGGGGCCATGTAAGACCAATATCTTTTTCATTATTCAATCTCCTACTAGAATTGGCGGACTCTTTAAGACTAATTGTCGGACAATTTGTGGAAGACTTCACTCCCGGAGCGATTGGAACCTCAAAGTTCGGGGAATTCTCCCTCGTTCTCGTGGGGTTCCGTTTCTCCCCGAACCCTCATTAGGTGAAGGGTGTTGGTCACCCCATGGACGGCTCCAGGCAGTCCCGCGACGAGACAAACGACGGAACCTTGGGGAAGGAGTTCCTTTTCGGCTATGATCGCCTGAGCCCCCTCAATCACTTGAGAAAGGTCATCTTTCAGGGGACATTTAGCGGGGTAAATCCCCCAATAGAGATTGATCCAATGAATGACTTTGTCGTCGGGAGTCAGGGCAATGATGGGGACAGGAGGTCGGTGACGGCTGATTGTGCCGGCGCTATACCCCGATCGGGTGAACGCGCAGATCGCTCGTGCATTAAGTCTTTCCGTAACGCGGGCCACCGCTAATGCGATGGCTCCCGCCTGGTCTCTAATTTCCGGTTCACTGATGGCACTCTTCCTCCATCTGGAAATCTGTGGTTCAGTGACCTCAGCAATCCGGGCCATCGTCTTCACCGCTTCGACCGGATAACTCCCAGAGGCAGTCTCCCCCGAAAGCATGAGAGCATCGGTTCCATCGAGGATGGCATTGGCGACATCACTGGCCTCGGCGCGAGTGGGACGGCGGTGAGTGATCATGGACTCCAGCATTTGAGTCGCAGTGATAACGGGAATTCCTTTGGTGTTTGCTTGGTGGATAAGTTGCTTTTGAAGAACCGGCATCGCTTCCACCGAAGTCTCAACACCAAGATCGCCTCGCGCCACCATGATGGCATCGGAGGCATCCATGATTTCCTCAATGGAGGAAAGGGCTTCCGGTTTCTCTATTTTAGCGACCACTTTGACTCGCTTTTTCTTGGAGGCAATGATTTGCTTGAGTTCGAGCACCGCCTCCGGCGACCGGACAAAACTGAGGGCAATGAAATCGATATCGGCTTCCAAAATTCCATCGAGATCACTGCGGTCTTTTTCGGTCAGGCTAGGAGTCGACAGCTGGGTCCCTGGTAGATTCAACCCCTTGCCGCCTGTCAACACTCCGGAGTTCTGCACACGGCACACGACTTCTCGTCCGACCACCTCGATGACTTCCATCTGAATTAACCCATCTGAGAGATAGATTCGGCTCCCCTTTGTGACATCCTCATGGAGAGAAGAGTAGACACAACCAACTCGTTCATCGTTACCGATGACGTTCTCCTCGGTCGAGATGGTAAAGATTTGCCCCTCTAGGAGGTTGACCGGCTCCTCGGCGAATTGCCCGATCCGTATCTTGGGTCCGCAAAGATCGGCCATAATGGACACAATCTTACCTGTTTCCTGTTCCAGGGAACGGATCGACTCAACTCTCTTGTAGTGTTCTTCGATGGTACCGTGCGATAGGTTTAGACGGGCGACATCCATCCCTGCTTCTATCATTGCAAGGAGAATTTCCCGGCTATCGCAGGAAGGGCCAATAGTGGCAATGATACGAGTGCGTCGCCAATTCTCGAGGTGACTATTCCGGTTCATTGGACGCTGACATTCCCTTCCCTTTCAGATCGAACCGATGGCCGATCAAATGAAACTCTGGAGTTTGAAATAGGGGAGGTACGCGGCCAGAGCCACCACCAAAACGATCAATCCCACGACCAACATGAGACAGGCTTCCAACAACCGCGTAAAGACTTCCAACGCCGCGTCGACCTCCTCTGTGTAGGTTTGTGAGATCTTATCGAGGACCGTATCAAGTGTCCCAGACTCTTCCCCGATCGCGAGCATGTCGATCATCAGTGGGGGATAAATTCTGCTTTCTTCCAGGGGTTGGACGAGGTTCCCGCCCTCTTCAACAACTCGAACTGTGTTCTGAAAGGATCTTGCCACAAAGTAGTTCGGCTGAGTTTGGGAGACAATACGGAGGCAGGATATGATGGGGATTCCACAATGAACCAGAGTCGCAAATGTGTTCGAGACACGTGCCGCGATAATCCGTCTGGCGAGAAGGTTTCCGACCACAGGAAAATGGAGTGCCACCCAATCTCCGGTATACCTCCCCACAGGGGTCCGCTTGAAAAACGAGTAGGCGACAATGAGCAGAACGATAAAGAGAAAAATCCAAAACCAGTTCCCAAGGACAAACTGTCCGGCACTCGCCACAGCCATCGTCAGAGCGGGAAGTTCGATGTCAGGATTGAGATCGCGCAACGGTTCAATGATCTTCGGAATGAAGTAACAAATGAGAACGAGGGTCACCACCAGGGCTACGGCCATAACGAGGGCAGGGTAGGTCCACGCTAGAATGACCTTTCTTCTAAGCGCTACGGCTTTTTCCAAATACTCCGAAAGCCTTCGAAGGGATTCGTCGAGAATACCTCCGGTTTCACCTACTTTCACGATTCCGATCATCATGTCATCGAAAACTTTTGGGTGGTTCGCCATCGCGGCGGCAACGGTATTTCCATTCTCAACACTCGTATAGATTTCTTTCACGATACTATTGAGTTTGGGATGGCTCGTTCGCTCGGTGAGGATCTTGAAAACCCGGAGAAAAGGGATGCCCGCATCCAGCATAATGGAGATTTCCCGGCAGAAGGCGGCGACAAGCGTTTTCGAGACGTGAAGATAGTTCGACCAATAGAAGTAGAACACCATCGCCGAGATGACGAGAGCCCAAAATCCAATGAAATACATGATTATTTGCATGACTCGATGCTCCTTCGATTAACCCAAAGTTGAAATTCGCTCAGTCTTCTTTCATGACGATGCTTCTGGAAACTTCTTCAAAACTAGTCTTGCCTTGTAAAACTTTTTCGCGACCCGCTTGTTGGAGTCGCACCATTCCATTTTCAATGGCAATTCTCTGGACATCCAGTTCGGATTCGCCCGAGATAATAGCATCCTGAATCTCCTCATTATTAATAAGAACTTCGTAGACTGCCTCACGGCCAGAATACCCGGTCCCCATACCGGTTGCGCTATCGGCAGCCGGCTCGTAGATCATCTGGTCCTCGTCGATTTTCAAAATCTTCTGAGCGAGCGCGCTTGGTTTGACTTCGACTTTGGTGTCCGGATCGAGTAGCCGGACCAAGCGTTGGGCCACAACGCCCTGCAGAGCGGTGGCGATCTGGAATTTAGGAACTCCCAAATGGTGGAGTGCGGTGATGGCGCTTGCCGCGTAGTTCGTATGCAACGTGCTGAACAAAAGGTGACCCGTGTTCGCGGCACGGATCGCGGTGGCCGCAGTCTCAGGGTCCCGAATCTCACCAACTAATAAGACATTCGCGTCCTGCCGCAGGATCGACCTGAGACCGGTGGCGAATGTGAGATCGATCTTTGGATTAATCTGTACCTGATTGATTCCGGGTAATTGATATTCAACCGGATCTTCCAGAGTTATGATGTTTCTCGATTGGTGATTGATCTCGGAAAGGGCGGTGTAGAGAGTCGTGGTTTTTCCTGAACCGATGGGACCAGTCACCAAAACCATTCCGTATGGCAGGTTGATGAGGCTCTTGAATCGTTTCAGGGTCGGTTGATCGAACCCCAATTGCGGAAGTCCCTTGAGGAGTGAAGATTCATCAAGAATTCTCAGGACCACTTTTTCTCCGAGGTGTGTGGGCAGAGTGGCCGCACGCATGTCGTAGCGCTGGTTGTTCAACTCGTAGGAGGCATGTCCGTCCTGCGACCGACGCCTTTCCGTCACATCCATACCTGACATGACTTTCAACCGCGAGACAGTGGGGATACCCATGTCGCGTGGGATAGTCATGATGTCGTACAGCATTCCATCGATACGATATCGAATTCTCAACCCTGTCTCCTGAGGTTCGATGTGAATATCGGTCGCATGGGTGTTCAGGGCACCCTCAATAATCTTGTTCACCATCTTCACAGCCGAATCACTATCCAACAATTGCTGGAAAGATGCGCTATCGGTCGCGATGTTTCGCCCGCGTTCCTTACCGGAAGCGGGGGCGATGATAAACTCATCGAGACGATTCAAGATTGTGCGCCGATCGGCGAGATGGGGAACGACTTCGAGAGTGGTGATCATTTCGATCTTGCGGATGATGGTGCTATTCCGAGGATCGCTCATGGCCAAATGCAGTTTCTTCCCTTTTCTCTTGAAGGGAAGCAGTTCATGAGTTTTCATCAAGTTGTCGGGGACAAGATTGACCACCTGAAACTCTATTTGTGCGGTGGAAAGATCCTGAACGGCGTCGATCTTGAATCGCTTCTTAAAGATCTCTCCCATTTTCGAGAGTGAAACAAGATCGAGTTCGATCACGGCCTGCGAGAACCGAATGCCTTCTTGTCTCGCTTTCTCTGTTGCTAATTCGATTTCTTTCTCGCCAAGAATCCCTTCTTCCAACAGGATTCCTTGGATAGAACTCCCTGTTTCTTTCTCCTCGTCGACTTGGACCTTGAGCTGTTCGCCGAGCTCTGCGAGTTGGTCGGGTTGGAGGTAGCGGTGTTTGACAAGCAGTGTGGATAGTGGTGTCTGCGACTCCGCCATTTCGTGGACAAGCTCTTCCCATTGCGCCTCGGTAATGATCCCTTTGTCAATGAGGAAGGACCCCGTGTGTCGTCCTTGCTCTTCCAGGTTCTCGAGAAGGTTTTCGAATTCGAGCGAACTTTCCCGAAGTCGATCTTTCTCACTAGTCATGGGGTGAACGAGATCCAGAGTCATGAGTTCCATCACATTGGAGAGCGAAACCTCTGACTTGAGAATTTCGTTCAGGCTTTTCCGGCTGGGTTTGATCAGCATTCGTATTCCGTCCTTATTCTTTTTCTTCTTGCAACCCGAAGACTCCGGGCCATGAAGCCCAGATTTCAGTTCGATCGGTTTCTCGGATCAAATAACACCATTTCACCAGAGCGACTGTATCCCTCGCAGGCGACTGAGCTTCCGCGCAGAGCATCCGGAAAGTCCCCTCGATTGGCTCTTGTTCCGGGTTTACCGCTTGGTCCATCAGGATCTCCATCAACGAAAGAGGTGGATTCTGAACAGTGATACCCACATCGGTCCCGCCGTAGGTGTACCGTGTCACCGAGTCGGGGGGCGAACCGGCCGATTGGACCACGGCGCCATAGCAGCCCCAGTCCGCCCGAACCTTCGCGATCGAGTTCTTGCTGGATTTCCAACTCTCGACCAAGATTCCCTCCATGATCGAGACCATGAGAGTGACGATCATCAGGACCGAGAGAGCCAATATGAGAGCAAAACCTTTTTGGGACGATTGCCTCTCATGATTTCTGGGAGATTGAGTCTTTCTAGTCAGGGTCATCGGGCCTGGGCTCCATGAACCAGGATTTCACGTTGGGTGCGATAATCCTCAAATTGGTGATTCGTCAATGTGAATTTGAGAACGGAGGGTGAAGTCGAACCCCTCCAATCAGTGGCTTCGACGGACCAATCGAGAGTCTCCTCGACATCAAGTGTGAAAATCCGCTTTGTTTGGGCACCATCCCCCCGTTCCTCGGAGAGATCTGGGTCCAAAGTCCGAACCACCGCCATTCGACCCGATTGCTCGGGATACTCCTGGAGGGCATATTCCACTTCATAAAGGATAGGATCTTCACCGAGTTGAGCATCGAGGATCCTCGTCCTCAAGATCGCTTTTCCACCTCCCTCAGCCGAGGAAGAAGCGACTTGCGCGCCCGCGGCAAGGAGGTTCGGGTAGGAACTTGAAAGATCTTGGGTCATGGATTTCTGCAGAATTCTTAATCGGTCGGCCTTGGAGGACTCGGAAAGGTTCCGATGAACCGATGTATTGCTCTGCCAGAGCAATTGGAAGGCCATACTGCCCACGATCGCAAGAGAAAGCATCACCACCAGCAACTCGATTAAGGAAAGGCCCCGATTACTGCGCATCGAAGGGTCCTCCGGAATCAAACACGTGGGTGGTGAATACTTCTTGGTAGGATCCTCCAAGGAGGCCATTCCATATGATGGTCAGTTCGATTTCAGTCACACCTGAAACGGAACTTTCGTCCGGTAGAACCTGGACACTGAAATCGGTTCCATGACGCGTTATCACCTCAGATTCCCAAATTTCGCGTACTTGTCTCCAGTCGGCTCCAGCTTTCAGGTCTCTTAGAATATCGCTGGAAATCTGCGCGACAGCGTCGTACTGGTCAGTTTCAAGGGTGGTTCTCCGGGCAAACTCAAATACGGGAGCGACAAAACCGATCAACGTGGCAATGATGAGCAGAGATATGAGGACTTCGATCGCAGTCAGGCCACGAACCCTCCCAAACGATGACCCATTATGAGCCATACACGGAAGAGATGGTAATTTGGAACCCTTTTCCAGAAACTCCAATGCCATAAACCCCCATCAAACTTGGTAAAGATGACCTATCATACACTTTTGCTTTTCATGATTCAATGGCAAACAAGAATGTGGCCATTGTTGCCTATTCCTGAGTTTCGATCAACATCTTTTTTCCATCCCAGGTCACCCTGATATTTCCATCAAAGAGTGTAGTAAATACTTCAATATTAAAGGCCGTGAGGCGACTCAGAACCTCGGGAGCCGGGTGTCCGTGTGAGTTTTCTCCGCACTGAATAACCGCGATTTCCGGCTGTGTCATCCAGAGAAACTTCTCCGTGGTCGAGAACCGTGAGCCATGATGGGGAATTTTCAGAAGGTCCACATCGGGGAGATTGGTTTCGTTTGACAACATTTCCTCACGGTGTTCACCAATGTCTCCTGGAAGAAGCATCCGGAATCCTTCAACCTCAACCAGTATGACTAAAGATCGTTCGTTTCGATTATCGAGACCGTAGATGAGATCTTCAGAGAAGGGCGACAGAACCGTGACAGTGGCATCTCGAATCCCAGACAGAGAATCCCCGTGAAGAACCCTCTCGATTGGGATTCCCTTTCTTTCAATGTCACGGGCAAAAGTTTGAAACTGTTCGGATGTGTTCGAATCTCCGGAGCAATAGAGAGTGTCGATTGGGATTTCCTCGATCAAATCGATGAATCCGCCATAGTGGTCCGATTCAGGATGGGTAATAAAAATTCCATCGAGCCTACGAATTCCGAATCTTAGGAGTTGCGAACCGAGGGGCGAAATATTTCCTGGCGCGGACTTTTGAGAGGGGCCACTATCAACTAAGAGTTTTCTTCCCTCGGGGAACTCGAGAAGAATCGAATCTCCTTGACCCACATCCAAAAAGGTAGCGCGAAAATGTTTTTGTTCGGGAACGAAGGGGAGTAAGGCAAGGACAAAGAGTAAGAGAAGGGAGAGACGGAATCGAGTCATCCTTCTGCCCGACAGCCATAACTGGTCTTGACGCACGAGAAGAAGGAGAAGGAATGGGATCAGCGCCTGGATGATGTGGAACCCGCTCACGCGGTAGAAGAGAAATGAGTGGGAGTCTGTCCAAAAAATCCAATCGACCAAGAGAGATGAACAAAGAGAAAGAGAATCTATAAGGAGGTCTGAAATTACTGGGGCCACCCACCCGCCAAAGGTGGCGATCATCCCCAAGGACGTCACGCCTAGAGTCAGGGGAATGGCGATCAAGTTCCCGAGAATCGCTCCGAACGCGATCTGATTGAAATGAAAGAGCGAAAGCGGTGCCGAGGCGAGGACGGCAATGAAACTGGTCCACAATCCGGTCAGAATCCAGCGCGAGAATCGAGAAGAAATTCGATAACCCAAACTGGTGGGTGGCCACTCCCAGCGATTGAAGAGCCCATTGAGCAATCGATCGATTTGAGAAAACGCTGGACCCCATAAAAGGAGTGCGGCCACGACGAGGAATGAGAACTGAAACCCGGGCGCCGCGATCTCCATAGGGGAGAGGATCAGGTCTATGAGGCACGCCGCACCGAGGAAATTGAGGATGTCTTTTGGTCGATCCATTAAGAAGCCAAGAAGTAAACAGATTCCCATGATGACCGAGCGAAGAACCGGCGGTCGAGCGCCGACGAGAAAGAGGAGAACGAGTGCAATTCCTATAGCAATCCAAGATCTCTCCCTTCTCTTTAAACCGAGAAGTTTAAGAGGCCAAGGCAGAATCAGAATGAGCGCAGTCACATGGAGGCCGGAGATGGCGGTGATGTGAAGGAGGCCGGAACGGGTAAGAGATTCTCGAAGCGAAGGTGTCAGTCCGGTTCGATCTCCGATCGTCATGGCCATGACCAGTCCACTGTTCTCGACGGATAGATTGTTTGTCAGCCAGTCACGAATTGAGGATCGCCATTGATCTCGCCAACGAAAAAGGGTTCTCAATTTGGACGATTGGTGGTTCTGGGAGCGAGTGGGGAGGGTGGATTCCGAGAGAAACAGAGAGCCAAGCGCTCCTCGGGTTTCATACCAATTGTTTAGGCCATCCTTTTTTTGCGCGATCTCTTTTGAGTAGGGTTGGAGGTTCCCTGTGGCAAAGACGATATCCCCCGACAGGAGAGGCACCTGAGCATCGGCCCGTACCCAAAGATCGATGATCCCGGATATCTCTTCCGTCGCCGCTGGCCGTGAGAGAGAGGTTTGATCGACCGCTATCCGCCAGAACCCTCCGCGTCCTTCCGGCTCTCCGACCACTGTTCCCCGCAGGACCACTGGGTTCATCCGTGCAATAGATTCGACCCGATTCAGGCGTGCGTTGTAAGAGTCTCGAAGATCGCGCGTTCGGACAAACCCGAGAAGTATGACTATGAGAATGACGATGAACCAGAACGCGGATCGGCTCCCGGGCCGAATTGCTTGGGCATATCCAAAAACAACCAACAGAGGGACTAAAAAAACGAAGACTAGGAATGTGTCGATAGGAACCATACGGGCGAGAAGAACCCCCAGAATCCAAGCCAAAGCCAGGACCACCAGCGGTCTTCTCATCGTTCCTTGATCTGCTCCCGGATCTTTTGAACCTCCGCTCCATAATCGGGTTCGATGGTTTGAAGGTGCTGCGCGATCTGTTTTTCTTGGACGGCCTCTTGCGCGTTGCCAGTCGTATGGAGCCAACGGCTCAGTCGATCGTGGTACTCCCATTTAACCGGGTGAAGTTCGATGGCTTTCTGAATTCCTTCAAAGGCATCTTCCCGTTTCCCCGCTTCCCATAAGAATATTGCCCGATCTTGACGAAGGAATGCTGTGCGAGGGTTCCAATAGATCGCTTGATCAACCAGTTCCATCCCTTGCTTTCGATCTCCCGAGTCCCAAGCCATCCGGCCCGCGAAATAGTGGGATTCCCAAAGCGGAGGCCACACCTTTCCTCCCTTTAGGATTCGCTGATACGCCTCACGTGGATCCTTCGTCTCCTCCAGA
>JAJDBZ010000013.1 GCA_029261095.1 Candidatus Omnitrophota bacterium
CCCTTCCCCATCTGCGGCTCCTGGCCATGGAAGATCATCCAGATAGGTCACACTGTCGATAAGGTCTCCCTGGGCATTACGGACACCGAGTTGATCTCCGGCGTTCCCAAGATTTCGTTGGAAATTGCCGGTGACATCTCCAACCACCGCGGGAAATGCAACTGCAAAATCTGTAACCGACTTGGCGACCACACGGTAGCCACCAGGAGGAATCACGTTTCCGGGCCCAAACACAAAGTCGATCCCGTCATCGAGTCTCCAACCCTCCAAATCGACTGCTTCGGGGCCTGTATTGATCAACTCAACGAATTCTTCCGATTGTGTCTCGGATGGAGGGTGGTAGTGGATCTCATTAATTACGATTGCGGCTTCCACATAACCGGGGTGGGCAATTGTGAGGCATAACAAGAAGATAAGGACTGGCGATTCAAAACGAGAGCCAACAAATAAGCGGTCGATTTTCATAAGGGTCCTGCAAAGGATCAAATCCGCTCCTAGTTTAAGCATTCCTTAGTCATTCCAAGGGAGTCATCGATGAAGAACTGGCTGGCATGGACAGATGAAGAGCCTCCAACGATTCCCCCGATGCTACCCATCGGGCTGACCCAATTCAATGGGATTCCTCCGGGTCTTGCACAGATTCCTTCATTCCCTAAAACTCATCATACTCGAAAATTCGAAATAACAGTCAACCGCTATCGTAGATTCGCGTCTATGTTGGGGTTTTGGATTGGAGGAGCCGGACATGACAAGTCGCAGGGAATTCTTGAAGAGTGCGGTAACCGTCCCATTGGCCGCGGGGTCGTTATTGGAAACAGCCCATTCCGACGAACCTGAATTCTCGCTCGAATACATTGTCGGTTCTTCCATGTACGGGAAACTTCCTATTGAGGATGTCCTTGCGGAGACCCCCAAATCGGGAGCGAGGTACATCGACATTTGGCCAAACGCTCACGCGGACCACCGTGAACAAGTCGAAGAGATGGGGTTGGACCGTTTCGAGGACCTCCTAGACCAGTATGGAGTCCGCCTTGGAATGCTGACTCACTATGATCTGGGTCCATTCAAACTTCAGGATGAGATGAAAGTCCTTTCTCGCTTTGGGGGAGAGATCCTGATTGCTGGAAGCCGCGGTTCCAAGCAAGAAAATCTCAAGTCCGATGTCAAGAAGTTTGTCGAAGAGCTTCAACCCCACATCGAGGCGGCTGAAGAACACGGCGTTAGGATCGGTATTGAAAATCACGCCAATGCTCTCATCGAATCCCCGGACTCCCTCCGCATATTTGCCGATCATATTGATTCCGACCATGTGGGCATCGCACTCGCACCTTACCACTTACCCCAAGACCCAGCACTCATCGCAAAGATCATCGAGGACATCGGGCCCCGCCTCATTCATTTTTATGCTTGGGAGCATGGACTTGGAAGTCACAAGAAGATGCCAAAACTCCTGGAGATGAAACAACTTCCCGGTTATGGGGAACTTGATTTTACTCCGATTCTAGGAGCTCTCAAAAAAATTCAATATCGGGGTTGGACCAGTATCTTCATGCACCCGGTACCGAGGGGGATACCCATCCTTCCGACAGCCATCGAAGTAACGGCCGCGATGAATCGTTCTCGTGAATACTTGGAGGATTGTCTGACCCGAACTTGAGATGGAACCCTGTGTACCTTGTTCTCTTGCTCTTCTCTGAATTGACACCGTTAGCGATCTCATTTTCTTTCTGGTACTATTTAGAAATGCCTGATAAGAAAGAGCGAACATTCGGTGCTGGACAAGTCCTTTTTCGGGAAGGGGACAAAGGGGGCGAACTCTATTTTCTCCAAATGGGAGAAGTCGAACTCACAGTTAAAGACCCCTCGACCGGCGACCCGATTCGGATAGCAGAGGTCAAACCTCCCGCAGTGTTGGGAACGATGACCTTTCTGGAGGGGGATGACCGGAGTGCAACCGCAACCGCGAAATCCACTGTGAGAGTCCTCATTATTGCAAAAGACCAACGGGAAGAACTCTTAGGGACGATCCCAGAATGGTTCAAGGTATTGGTCAAAGACCTTTCAAGCAACCTACGCAGAATCGACCAGGAATACTCCATGACCAAGGCCGAAAATGAATCTTTGAAAAACGAAATCAAGTATTTAAAAAATCAACTCAAATTCATTTAGATATTAGATTCGAATTCTCAGGAGCGGCAATATGAACAAGGTTCTCATCATTGTAGGCGACGCCACCGAAACGGTGGACACGTTGTACCCCTATTTCCGTCTCCAAGAGGAGGGGTTCGAGCCGGTGGTTGCCGCTCCAGAGAAGCGAGTTTATCAAATGGTCCTCCATGAGGTCAAACCCGGTTGGACGATCACCAAGGAGTGGGAAGGGTACACTATCCAGGCAGATGTCGCCTTTGCGGAAATCAATCCCGCCGACTATGTCGGCATTTTTTTCTCCGGCGGTCGGGCTCCTGAGTACATCCGCGACGACAAAGACTTGATTCGGATCACGAAGTATTTTTTTGAGAATAACAAACCGATTGCGAGTGTCTGTCACGGAGTCGAAATCCCAGCCAGGGCGGGCTGCGTCCAGGGCCGAAGGATGGCCACTGTCCCCAAATGCCAGTTCGATCTTGAGGTCTGTGGAGGAACATTTGTGAACGAACCCTGCGTGGTCGATGGAAACCTGATCAGCGGTCGGACTTACCACGATCACGGGTATTATGTGAAAGAATGGATCAAACTCCTGGTCGAAGAACGTGAAAAACGGGTGGCAACCGTTTGAAACATTCTCGATTGATGTGGGTTAGATTCGCACTACCGATCGTTATTCTGATTTCCTCCATCTACGTTCGGGCTGAACCGGTTGTCCCTGGATATAAAAGTCTAAAGGACTCTCCCTTGGAAGCCGGGCAGGTCCTCCTCCAAGAGTTAAAGTGTTTTCCTTGTCATTCTGTGGAGCATCGATTTCCGATCAAACGCAAGACTCCGACTCTTTTGGGAATCGCAGATCGAATCAAACCACAATATCTCCGATCATTTCTCTCCAATCCACACTCTGAAAAACCGGGAACTGTCATGCCAAACCTTTTTGAGGGATGGGATGATTCCGAACGAGAAGATGCGATCGAGAATATCATTCATTTCCTCTACTCATTGCCCTCGGAGGGCAATCAACCCTCGCCGAATGAAACCGTTTTCGACACTAAAAAGGGAGAAGAACTCTTTCACTCCGTAGGCTGCGTCGCCTGTCATCAACCCAGACGAAAACCAGTCAAGGTCGAAGAGGATTTCGAGGACGAGATGGATTGGGTGATCCAAGACTCGACCGCAGACAACTCACTCTACATCCCCCTCCCTAATTTGAAGGAGAAAACGTGGATGGAGCCTCTGGCGGCGTTTCTTTCCGAACCCTATAAGACAAGACCCGGTGGACGGATGCCTGACATGAAGATAACACAAGAAGAATCGGTATCGATTGCCGCTTATCTTCTCGAAGGAGAAGGATCTCCTCCAAGTAGATTCCGAGTCGATCACGCCAAAGCGCGAGCAGGGAAGAATGTTTTTCATGAGATCGGCTGTACGAACTGCCATTCCTCTGCAGGCAAAAAGGAAGATTACAGTTTATCCGCTCCTTATCTGACTGCACTCTCCCCGGGAAAGGGGTGCCTTGGAGAGGGCTCTGTAAAAGGCATTCCCGATTACCAACTTACGGAAGAACAGCGTTCCCATTTGTCATTGGCCCTCGAAGAATTGAAAGCGAAACCCATTAATCCCTCGGCAAGTGAAACCATCCGCCACACCCTCGCAAGTCTAAACTGTTATGGTTGCCATGAGCGTGAGGAGGTTGGCGGTCCCACCGCTGACCGGGATCCCTACTTTACCGGCACATGGAGCGAAGAGATGGGAGAAGAAGGAAGGGTTCCGCCCTCGCTGACCGGTGTTGGATCGAAACTCACACCGAAATGGCTGGAAAGAACCCTCTTTGGAGAGGGCGGAGAGGTCCGCCTCTATCTGAACACACGGATGCCCCATTACGAGACGGCCCAACTGGGTCAGTTGGCGGATCTCCTGGCTGAAGTTGATGAAGACCCAAACCCTCTTACCGTCGATGTCTCCGGAATTCTCCATCACCATCGTAACCACTACGGCCGGGAACTGATCGGAACAGACGGTCTCTCTTGTATTACCTGTCACAATTTGAATGGCCAGCGATCCCTTGGAATGCCCGCGGTCGATCTTGCGGTGGTCCCCGAACGACTTCAACCCGCATGGTTCAAGAAACTCCTCTTGGATCCCGCTTCCATAAACCCTAACACGCGGATGCCTGCTTTCTTTTCTGACGGAAAGAGTCCAGCGAAACTCTTTGGCGGCGACGCGGGAAAGCAGATTGAGGCTCTTTGGATCTATCTCAAGGAACTTGATCAGACCCGACTCCCGGTCGGTATGGAAAAAACCGATGCGTTTGTCTTGGTCCCGCATGACCGGCCCATCATCCACCGGACTTTTATGAAAGATGTCGGACCGAGAACGATCGCCGTAGGGTTTCCCGAGAAGGTTCACTTCGCGTTCGACGCTGAGAAATGCAAGGTGATCCTCATGTGGAGAGGGGCGTTCCTCGATGCAGAATCCGCTCAAGCCGATCGGTTTACCCCCTTTGTCTCCCCGATGGGAGAAGACATCCATACCTTCGTCGCGAAAAAAGATTCGGATCACCGAATGGAAGAGAGTCGTTTCCTTGGTTACCGCCTCGATAAAAGTGGGGTTCCGATATTTCTAATTGGATCTGGTGACAACGTGATCGAAGAGACTTGGGTTCCTCTCGATGACGGTTCCGGTTTTCTAAGAACGGTACATGTGTCCGGTGGGGATTCAATTCCTGTTAGGGAGGAGATCCGATGGTGAACTACAGGAATGTTCTCCTGTCACTCCTCATTCTCGCCTCGCTTGCATCGTCGGGTGAGGAAGAATATTACCGGATTGAAACCGTTTCCACTCCCAGCTATGTATCATTCGAAATCAGCGGGATGGACACCCTTCCTGATGGAAGAATCGCAGCGACCCTCCGAAAGGGCGAACTTTGGTTGATCGATCCCAGATCGGATGGAACCGATTTCAAAAAGATTGCCGAAGCCCTCCACGAGCCTCTCGGGGTTCTCTGGCATAACGATTCCTATTACATCGCGCAGCGTGGCGAACTCTCTCAGTTGATCGACCATGACGGAGACGACATCATCGACGAATTTCGGACGGTGACCGACGATTGGGGACTGACTGGAAACTACCACGAATACGCCTACGGCCCAAAGATCGATCTCAATGGGAAACTCTGGGTAACGCTCAACCAGACAATTGGCAAAAAAATAGTCGAGGAAAATCGCTGGCGTGGATGGGGAGTGTCTATAGACGAGGAAGGGAACCTCACCCCGGAAAACTGCGGGATGCGTTCACCTTGCGGTCTGGGGGCAAATGCCACCGGTGAGATGTTCTTCACCGACCAGCAGGGGAATTGGGTTGCTGCCGGAACGCTCCACCACCTGAAGCAGGGTGCGTTCTATGGTCATTCCGACTCCCTCGAACACTGCTCCCGCGAAGGTTCCCCAATAGAGAAACCGAAGAAAATTGAGTCTGGCATACCCATCCCCGGAGCCATTGAAAAGAATCCATTTCTTTCCCCGCCGGCGGTTTGGTTTCCGTACCGGAAAGCGGGAATGAGCGCCACCGACATCGTCTGCGACAAGTCCGACGGGGAGTTTGGACCGTTCGCAAACCAAATGTTTGTTGGCGATTTCACCGAAGCGGAGATCCACCGGGTCTTCCTGGAAAAAGTGGGGGGAGAATACCAGGGGGTGTGCTTCCCCTTCCGTTCAGGTTTTCAGTCCGCGGTAGTCCGGATGACTTGGGGAAAGGAGGGAAACCTCATTGTGGGCGAGACGAATCGGGGTTGGAATTCGATCGGTAGTACTTCTTTCGGTCTTCAAGATCTGATCTGGACGGGAAAAGTCCCCTTCGAGATTAAAGAGGTGCGCGTAAAACCGAATGGGTTCCTCTTAACCTTCACACAACCGGTGGACCCGGAGACAGCCGGAAATCCCGAGTCGTATGAAATGAGCAGCTATACTTATCTTTACCACTCCAATTATGGAAGCGAGGAAATCGGTACTAAGGATCACATGATCCATTCCGCCAGAGTGAGCGAAGACAAGATGTCAGTCCTCCTCGAAGTCGAGGGACTTCGGCGTTACTATGTCCATGAACTTAAAGCGGGAGGGGTACAGTCGGAGCAGGGGGAACCGCTCCTCCACGTCAATGCTTTCTATACGTTGAACAACCTCTTGCATTAATCATCTCTCCGCCAAGTGGGAGAGGAATATTGTCGCCGACCTTCCGTACCATTGGCGAATATCTTGCGGAAGAATGACCAAGGAGATTGTGAATGCAGCTCAATAAATACTCGTTCGGAATCGGCGATCGTTTCGCCCATCAAGGAGTCGCTCAACTCCAAGCCTTCGCCAATGCCCAAAAGGAGGGGATCGATGTGGTCCCTGTCTGGAACAAATCCCATCGGGAGCATACAACGATTGGGTCCACGCCCGATACGGTTAGAGAGGAAGCTGAGAATTCGGTAAAAAGTCTGGATTGGGAGGGTGATTATCATGTCGATGCGGACCACATCGGTTTAGCCAATGTCGATTTCTTCATGAAATCGAGCGACTTCTTTACTCTAGATGTGACCGCACATATCGGCAAAGAACCGGATCCCGCCGATCACACGGAGTTCCTGAAACAAAACCAGCTCTTTGTGGGAAAAGTTCCCGTTGACGGGTTGGAGGAACCGCTCAGCATCACTTCGCAGGATCTCGAACACGCAAGCAGGAAATTCCTCGCAGGTATGAAAGAAGCAAGCCGTATCTATTCCCACATCGGGAATGCGAAAGGAATAGGAAACTTTATCACCGAGGTGTCCATCGACGAAACCGACTCGGCTCAATCACCGAAAGAACTCCTTCTCATCCTCTCCGCGCTTGCTCAATTTAAGGTTCCGCTTCAGACGATCGCGCCTAAATTTACAGGGAGATTTAATAAGGGGGTCGACTATCAAGGAGACCTCGGACAGTTTAAGACAGAATTCGAGGCCGATCTGGCGGTCCTTAAATTTGCCAGCGAAGAATTCGGTCTGCCAGACGATCTCAAACTGAGTGTCCATTCGGGGAGTGATAAATTCTCTCTTTACTCCATCGTGCGCGAGGCGATCCAAACATTCAACACCGGACTGCACATCAAGACGGCCGGGACCACCTGGCTCGAAGAATTGATTGGGTTGGCCGAAGCAGGAGGAGAGGGTCTTTCGATTTCTCATGAGGTCTACACCAAAGCTTATCGAAGGTTCGAGGAATTAGCCGGACCTTATGCCGATGTGATCGACATCGACACCAACCACCTCCCCAAACCGGAGGAGGTCGCTCTCTGGTCTTCCGATGACTTCACTCTTGCTCTGCGACACGATCCGACGGGAACCGCGTTTAACCCGGATTTTCGTCAGCTTCTCCACATCGGGTACAAGGTTGCAGCTGAAATGGGAAACCGGTACCTCCAGGCACTCCAAAACCATGAGAAGGTAATCGCGAAGAACGTGACTGAGAATCTCTATGAACGACACATCCAACCGTTATTTCATTCCGCATGAGATGAAGAGGCATTGATGGAACACCTGAAGAAACTCCAAAGCGTTGCGGGCCTCATTCTGATCATCGCGATGGCGATATTGCTTTCTCCCGAGGATCGTCGTGATGGAACCATCATTTTTCTGACTCAGGAAAATATCACCGACATTTTCCGTCAGGTGTCAGAAATCGGAATACTTGCTCTGGCCATGACTATTGTCATTCTCGTGGCAGGGATTGATCTCTGTGTTGGAAGTATGCTCGCATTGGCCGCCTCCACAGTCGCTCTGCTCATCACAACTTGGGACCCTGGGATGGCTCCTCCGGTTCATATCGGGATCGCTGTTCTAGGGTCTATACTTTTCTGCGGGTTTTGGGGGGCGGTCAATGGTTTGGTCATTGCGAAGTTCCATATGCAACCCTTCATCGTGACCTTGGCAGCAATGATCGGCTTGCGAGGGTTGGCAAGATGGTTGACCGACAACCGAAATATCGACATCGGGTTTGGCCAGGATCATTCCGGCATCTTCGCAGATTTGTTTTCTCAGAAGATCGTAGTCATCGGTCTCTTTGTCCTGCTCGCCATCTTCTTTCACATCCTCCTCAAGCGGACCGTCTTTGGCCGGTATGCCACCGCCCTCGGCGGAAACACACAAGCGGCGCGGGTCGCCGGTCTGCCCATCGCCAGAATACAGGTGGCGGTCTACACCCTATCTGGGCTGATGGCTGGACTAGCCGGCGTAATTCATTGTGCACAGAACCACCAGGGTAGCCCGAACGATGGGGTGGCTTACGAGCTCGAGGCGATCGCGGCTGTGGTCATTGGCGGCACAAGCCTGATGGGGGGAAAAGGGTCGATTGTTGGAACAGTGGTGGGAACACTCATCATGGGAGTTCTGACCAATTTGTTCCGGTTAAGAGGGGTCGACACTAATGTGGAAATGATGGCGAAAGCAGTTATCATCATCGCGGCTGTCCGGCTGCAGCAAGGTCGGAAGACTTTTTGATGATATAGATCGTTTGAATCACGAATTTCGCGAAAAGGGCCGAAAGGCACGAACGAAGGAAAGAATCGAAGATTCATTGGGTGGTTTATTTCGTGGTTTTCGGCTCCCTTCGTGGTTTTCGTGATTCAAACGCAAGGAACTTTGATGGAGGCGCTTCAATGAAACAACTCTTTGGAATTTTCATGATGATCCCGTTCCTTCTCTTCGGGTGTGGGAGATCCGCACCCGAAGGTGGAGACGATGTCTCGATCAGCGTCTCCACTGAGGAGAAGCCTGCGTATCTCGTGGTCTTCAGCCAGTGCAACAATGCCGAACCCTACCGTGCCGCTCAGAATCATTTAATGGAGAAACTTTGGTCGGAGCATGAAAATGTCGAACTGGAAATCATGGATGCTCAACAGGACAACAGCAAACAGATTTCCCAGATCGAAACCACGATCCGCAAGAAGCCAGACCTTCTCATAGTCGCGCCGAATGAACGCGGGCCACTGACCGATATCATGGGGAAGGCGATGGATGCTGATATCCCCACCCTTTGCCTGGAGCGAGACATTGTAGAGCCCAATTTTACCTCTTTCATCAAGTGCGATAACTATGCGATCGCGAAAAGCGCGGGCGAGTACGTTGAGAAATACCTGACAGAGAAACACGGTGAACCGAAGGGAAAGATCGTGGAACTGCGGGGCCTTCTAGGAGTCGATGCCGAAGTCCAGCGCTATGAGGGTTTTCATGAGGTCCTCGACAAGCACGAGGGGATCGAGTTCGTCCAAGAAGCGGTAGCCGATTGGCTTCAAAGTAAGGGGCGTGAGCGGATGACCGAAATTCTCCGCGCTCAACCCGAGATCGATATCGTCTATGGGCATAACGACCCGATGGCAGTTGGCGCCTATCTCGCGGCAAAGGACCTGGGGCGTGAGAAAGAGATGATCTTCATTGGAGTGGATGGTTTGGGTGGTGAAGCCGGTGGGATCAAGAAAGTCATCGACGGTGTCCTGGCGCTCACTTTCATCTATCCGCTCTGTGTCGATAAGGCTGTCGAAGTGGGCCACAAGATCTTATCCGACCCCGACTTTGTCCCCGAAAAAACCTATGTGATGGACTCAGCGATGATTTCTCCAGAAAACGCGGCGGAGATGTATGAGAAAGTGACTTTGGATTGAAAGCGGAATTACCAAAAGAATCACCCACCCAGAATTTCATCGTCAGTTGTTGATCATTCCTGACAACCCGGTCGGATGATCCAATGGAGTTGAACAAATGTTGTTCAAGGATGAATAGGTGAGAATGGGTTCAATTCCTGGATCTGAATCTCGGCTCATTAATAATCTGTCCAAATCTTTTAAAAACAAGACCTTTTGGAGGAATGTTCACACGAGAGAAACCAGTGGCATAAATCATGCTTTCAAGAGATTTCAAGTCCCCCTCGGTTAAAAGCTGAACTCACCGTCTAAACACAGAGGGACAAGAAGGGAGGCATTTCTGAGGTCCAGTTCCAAACTATTGGTTAATGTTTTTCATTGAAATTGGCTGTTGTCTGTTCTCGACCCAAAATGTTGGGGGGTCTGAGAATCAGTGGGATCTTGAAGAAGGGATACAAAATCATGTCACGTTTTGAGGTTACCTCAAAGCAGGCGGGGGATACCCCCGGCTCCATTCGCATTTCGTTGAAAGGGCATCTTACTTTCGGGTTCGTTCCACATTTCAATCGTGAAGTTAACAATTGGCTGATGAGAGGAGTCCGGTTCCTTGAACTGGACTTTCGAGAGATCACATATCTCGATTCGCCTGGTATTGGTGCGGTAGTCGCCGCAACCAGGCTCTGCGAGTCGATGGGATCGACCGCTCGGATCATGAATTCGCGACGGCTTGTTCGTCACCTTTTCAAATCCGCCGGGTTGGAGAATGAATTAAATTTTGGAGTCTCGTTGGAGGAAGAAACAGTCTACTCGTTTCGGTCTCTGGATTCGATGCAGACTCATCCTCTCCAATCCTAAGGGCTGGGCTAAGTCGAGATCAGTCCTTGAGTGCTCCGACGATTTCTTGGATTTTCTCATCCTCGATATCATGGGAGAACTCCACTCCACCGGCTCCTTCGTGCCCGCCGCCGCCATACCTTTCGCACAGGTCTCCGACATTTACGAAGGAGGTCCGATTGAGGATGCTGTGGCCGATCGCGAGTTCTGTCCCAAGGCCGTCTTTGCCATCCATGATGCGTAAGGAGATATTGGCCTCGGGGAAGAGAGTATAAATTAAAAACCGATTCCCGTTTGGCACTCTCGCCATGCCGCGGGTGTCGGTGATGATCACATTTCCCTCTTTTTTTGATTTCTGTTCGAGCATCGTCTTGAAGATTTTCTCTTGCTCTTCATACCTTTTTACTCGCTGCTTGATGTCGTGCATCCGAAGGATCTCCTCTGCGGAGTATTCCGCCATCAGTTCAACCATTCTCTGCAAGAGATGTTCGTTGTTGATACCGTACCCCTGGTACTCACCTAAACCAGTCCGTGGATCCAGAATGTAAGAA
Source organism: Candidatus Omnitrophota bacterium (assembly GCA_029261095.1). Taxonomy (GTDB): domain Bacteria; phylum Hinthialibacterota; class Hinthialibacteria; order OLB16; family OLB16; genus JACKFH01. Next base: position 11,187 of record JAJDBZ010000013.1, read on the forward strand.
AGCAAGACCCACCCCTCGGGGAAAGTAATGTCCATCTGGGTCAGTTGCGCCGAGTCGATCCGGTCGACCTCCGACAGCAGGTATTCGTATTTATAAAAACGGTGGCTCTTGTAATGGTTGAAAATGACCCGTGCCGCGCTAGGAGCCAGTTGGAAGCTTCCCTCGAAATCCTCGAGGATATCCGATCGCTCCCCTTCGCTGGAATGATGATCGAACCACAGGCCGGCGCGAGAATCGTAGGGCAGGTTGGCGATAATGTGGCTCTTGGTGATTTCGAGAAAACCCTCATTTATTTCGTGAGGGGTCACATAGGAGACCTCCTCGATGATCTCCACTTCTTTCAAAAGAACCGCGCAAGCCAACCCATCCAAATCCGCTCGTGTGATCAGTTTCATCGATTCACTCCTCCACTCGGGATTGACATCCACTACAGGCGAGGGAGATTGTACCACAAGCGGAAGGAAGGGACCAAGATTTATTTTGAGTCTCTCAAGTTTCCTTCCCATGCTGCCCTCGGTGCACGATCGAGTTTTTCGATCTGGGGCGAGAGTGGGTGTCTCCCACAACCCCATGCACAGACCCGGGAGGGGACCTAGTGCGGCATCCAGGGTTCAAAAGGTTTCAGGTGGTATTGTGATCTCAACCCTCCCCCATCCCCCCATTCCATGCTATCAATAAATGGTTGAGGCGCATCTTCATGGACCCTTTTGAGAGAGTTGCCGCTTTTCTGATTCTTTTCGCGATCCCGTATTTTTATGGGCTGATCGGGTTGGAATTTCTCTATGCCAAGTGGAAAGGGAAGAAGGTCTATCGGTTGAACGATTCGATCACCGATATCAATATGGGGATCCTCGATCGGACCCTCGATATCTTCGCTAAGGTTGTGGTGATTGGCGCCTACATCCTCTGCTTCGAATCGTTTCACATCCTTGAAATCAGTCTCTATTCTCCTCTTGCCTGGGTTATTGCTTTTGTCCTCGTCGATTTCTGTTTCTATTGGTCCCATCGCATGTGCCACCAGATCAATTTTCTGTGGGCCTGCCATGTAGTCCACCACTCCAGCGAAGAGATGAACCTCACTGTGGCGCTTCGCCAGAGCGCCACCGAGTCGCTTTTCACCTGGACCTTTTATCTTCCGCTCGCATTGATTGGTTTTCCCTGGCCAATGTGGATCATCTGTTATCAGATCAATCTCCTCTACCAATTTTGGGTCCACACTCAGATGGTCGGGAAACTCGGACCGGCGGAATGGGTCATGAACACGCCCTCTCATCACCGTGTCCATCACGGCGCCGATGAAAAGTACATCGACAAGAACCATGCCGGAGTTTTTATTATCTGGGACCGAATGTTCGGCACCTTTCGAGAAGAAGAGGAGAGTCCAACCTACGGGATCGTCACTCCCCTCAAGAGTTGGAACCCGATCTGGGGGCATCTTCATTATTGGGTCCGGTTGTTCAATCTTTCGCGATCGACTCGCCGGTTCGGGGACAAGATTCGTGTCTGGTTCAAATCTCCTCCGTGGCTCCCAGAGGGGGTACCTCCGACTCCTTTAGAGAAAACGATCCGATGGGAGTCCTATCAAAAATACGATGTCCCTATTCGAAAGGGATTGGCTGCCTACACCTTCGTTCAATTCTTGACTCTCATGGGTGTGATATCCGGATTCATGATGGCTGAGGGTTCTTTAGACATCCGCGAGAAGTTGGCGGTGGGTGGGATGATTCTGGTCACCCTCCTTTGTTTAGGAGGTCTCCTCGATAGACGGCAATGGATTGCTTATTTGGAACCGATGCGGTTGCTCCTTATGGTCTTTTTCTTTTGGGCTACCATTTACTACGGGTCAGGGATTCCTCAATCGATGAAGTGGGTCGCAAACGGGAGTATATCGGTGATGTACTGTCTTTTTCTGTTTTGGTTTCTTTCGGTCAAAAGTGAGATCGCAGGGGGAAAGCCGGAAGACATGTCCCCAGATGCCACTGCCCTGGATTCAATCGCTAAGTGATTTGACTTGTCTGAACGACTTCACCCAATTCCACAGGATATACAGACCCAGTGTCATCCGCGATCAATAACCGACCGATGGGATCCAGGTCGACCGCCTTCCCTTCGAATTCTCCCTTCCCAACCTTGATACGGACTCGTCGTCCCAAAGTCGAGCAGATGTCTTTCGCATGATCGACGATGGCCTCTGTCCCATCCTGTTCTGCGATGCTCCAATAGGATTCGATATGGGTAAGGATACCTGCAAGAAGACGATTCCGGTTGATGTTTTTTCCGGATAAGATTTCCAAAGAAGTGGCTGCTTCTTTCATTGCCTCCGGAAAATCTTTCTCAGTCACGTTGACATTTACTCCGATCCCGAGGATGAGGAGGGGGATTCCATTCTCATCTGTCTTCATTTCACAAAGGACACCCGCTACCTTTTTTAGAGGGGGATCATGACCCTGGCCAGCCGCAACCACGTCATTCGGCCATTTCAAGAAGACCTGCTTGCTCTGATGGTTCGCCTCTCGAATCACGGCGAGTGCTCCGATCAGAGTGGCGATGGGAGGAGGAAGCGAGGGAGATTTAAGCAGTAGGCTGAACATGAGATTTCGACCGCGAGGCGAGATCCACTGTCGACCATGCCTCCCTTTCCCCGCTGTTTGGAACTCTGTGACGGCCACGGCGCCGTCGGGGAACTGATTGCCAGATTGGCCCAGAAAATTGTTGGTGGAATCGATCTCCTCAAGAATCTCCAGATGGCGACCGATTCTATCTGTATCCAAATGTGTTAAGATTTCTTCTTCGCAAAGAGGCGCCGATTCTTCTTTATGGCGATCGGACCGACCTGAAAGGTGCATTGAGCGGTTTGAATTCATGACTGAGACCCTTGTCATACAAACGGAGCGTTTCGGGGAACTTTCAGTTCCAGAAACCGATGTCTTACACTTCCCCGAGGGGATCCTTGGATTTGGCGACCGAAAGGAATTCGTCCTGGTCCAGGAGGCGGCCTATGCGCCCTTTCTTTGGCTGCAATCGGTCGACGATCCCCATCTGTCGTTCGTGGTTGTCGACCCGCTCACCTTCGTGCCGGATTATAAGGTGGAGGTGAAACCGGCCGAGGTCAAGTCACTCGACCTTGACGATATCGAGAAAGCCCGTGTCTTGGTCATCGTGGTGGTCCGTGACGATCCCGATCAAATCACCGCCAACCTTCAGGGTCCCTTGATCGTCAACCCAGAGAAAAGTGTCGGAAAACAGATTGTCCTTCTTAACGATCGTTACCACACCCGTCACTATATCCTCCGAGAAGCCGAAGAGTCCAATGGGGATTCCGACACCGCTTCTACCGAAGAGAGCGATTCCTAGTCATGCTGGTCCTCTCGAGAAAAAAAGACGAGGTCATCATTGTTGGGGATGAGATCGAAATCACCCTGGTCGACATTCGTGGCGACCAGGTCAAGATCGGTGTCAGTGCACCTCGGTCCGTCTCTATTCACCGCAAAGAGATTTACGACTCAATCCAACAAGAGAACAAAGCCGCCGCACAAGCCACCAAGACCAGCGTCGC
>JAJDBZ010000121.1 GCA_029261095.1 Candidatus Omnitrophota bacterium
GTAGAAATAAGTTGTGTTCGGATCGAGCCCGCTTTGATCGACGAACTTGGTGGCATCGCTCACGACTTCACCCACAGGGAGGTAAGGACCTGCAGCGATACGCGATCGCACAACTCTCGATCCAAAGATGTCCCCAGTCGGGCTCGGATCCCATTCTAGTGTCAGGCTGTCGAGAGTCTGGGAGACCACCCGACCATTGCTCAACTGGAGACCTCCCTGTTTGTCCACCCGGAAACGGTGGTAGGTGTCGGGTGGAATCAGAAACGGAGGATCTTGCGCGGTGACGGCGCGAGCCACACGGAAAGTGTGAGTGCCATCTGGAACTTCATCGTTGATGACAAACGATCCACGCCAAGTGCGGTCGCTCGTCCAACCTGGAGAGGCGGCGAGGATGTAAGTGGTATAGGGTTCAGTCTGGGCGAAACTGACTTCGGGCTTGCGATTGGTGTTCATAGCGGTGGACCAAGTGAACTCGAATCCAGCGGCACCGATCCCCAGGGGAAACTCCTCTGTCGGGAGGACTGTCTCAAGGAAGGCCGGAGCCTCGGCTCTTGGTTGGGTGAAGGAGATGTTGCTCGACGCCGAGCCGACAACATCCCCCGCCCGATTCCCTTTCAGATAGGAGTTGCTGACCGTGCTGTTGAGAACGCCAGGTCCTTCGTTGAAGACGATGTTCGACCCAAACACATCCGAACTATTAGCCACACCCGGACCTTTGTTACCAATCACCGTGCTGTAGTAAACCGGAATCCCATCCACCCCGCCTCCTGTGTTCCCGGCGATATACATGTCGGAGATCTCGGTGAGTTCCGGCTCCTCGGCGTTGTTGGCGATAACCGTATTATTGAAACTCACACCAAAACTGCCGATCCGGTTGTTGCCAAAGATCTGGGAGCCGTTGACGGTGCTCGCACCAGCCAAGGCAGAATCGAAAGTGTCGATGACCAGTGAATTCAGAATTATTGGGCTATTTATGCCGTCCTTGTTCAATATAGAGGTCGAATCCGCCACACGGTCCTCAGCCACTATTCCAGTCTTGGCATTCGAAGCGGCTACGCAATCCTCCACCCCACGGGCTCGAACACCATCTCCAGTGTTTCGTATCGACACAGAACGGCAAACCTCATTTAATGCAACTAGACCCGATCCATTATTGAAGTTCGCCACACACTCCACCAAGTCGTCTGTTGAAACGATTCCGAACCGATCGTTGTTCCGTGCTACGCAACCGACGGCCGTGGCCGCCAGAATGCCACCGCCTGGATTGTTTTCGGCCAACAGATGCGAGACTACCGGTGCGGCGCCATTTAGTGAGAATCCTATTCCGTGACAATTCTCTGCAGTACATCCGCGCACCCGTACTTGTCCATCACAATAAAGGCCAGTCCCTCCCGAATCGGAGAATACTGAGTCCTTAATGGATCCGGAACCTCTTATCGCAATTGGACCCGCACCGATTACCTCGGTTCTAGAAACGCTTGTGTACACGCCTAGACATTCGATCGTTGGAGAATTCTCGAAAAAACTCCCTTTGCCATTTCCGATTAGAATTGATACATCGTTGCTACCTGTGTTCGCTGTGACAATATCCGGATTTCCGTCATTGTTCACATCTGCAATCGCTAGATCTTTTGGTTCAGTCCCTACCGGAAATCTTAATTCGGATCGAAACTCACAGTCCCCTTTGTTTAGGAGAACACTGACATCGTGGCTATCCGAATTGACGGTCACGATATCCAAAAGTCCGTCGATGTTAACATCTTCGACCGCAAGCCGTTTGGGTAACTGCCCGACACTATATCTTCTCTCGTCCTGGAATCCTCCTGAGCCGTCCGCACATATTAGACTCACGTCATTGCTACCGGAATTCACTGTTATGATCTCCAGGGTACCATCGCTACTGATATCGACTGTATACAAAATACCGTCGATACGCACTAAGTTCGGGTCTACATCCTCACGAAACTCTCCCACCGGCAACGGACGCTCCTCGACATATCCACCTAAACCGTCGGCGGTCAACAAACTAACGTACTCTCCCGTTCTCGACAGAATATCTACGTGCCCGTCATTCGTGACATCACCACAAATTATGTTCACGGCGTTTTTGCCTACCGTGAATGGTCCTAAAATGTCCCCTTGGTTATTCGCGAAATCTGAAATCACGACTAACTCCGATGTCTCTAAGCCTGCAATACTGCTTCCCACAATTAGGTCCAGTTTTCCATCTTCTGAAATATCCGTCGCTAATAAACTAATCGGCCTCATTGCGAACTGCGCTTCGTCTACCCACAGTTGATCCTCACCTCGTCGATAGACATGGATATTCCGGGGAACTCCTCCGTCAACTGTAGCGTCTCCGGATGTGACGACTACTGGAGCCTCACCCATTCTAAGATCGAGTGCAAAGACCATGGGAGGCGCTATTCCACAATGTGGGTGCTTAATTAGAGAGTCTCCAGGAATCGACAATGTTTTAAATGGGCTGAAGAGAGGGAAGTATAGATCCTGTTCATAAAATGGTTGTCTGGTGAATCTACCATCCCCATTTCCCTCAAGAAGGGTTAGCATTCCGATGTAGGTCTGGTTGTCGGTGAAACAGTTTGCAACCGTTAGGAGATCAAGGACGCCGTCTGCGTTTAGATCGGCAGGGACTAGGTATTGAGGACGATCCTTAACTGGATAACGGCTTGGGCTGGAAAAGCCCCCGGTTCCATCTCCGCTAAGGACAGCTATGTCATCGCTCAGCTTATTGACAGTCACGATGTCCACGTATCCATCCCCTGTCACATCCAAAACAGTCAAATCTTCTGGGCTCTCTCCTACATTGCGTCGACCCGCGGGGTGGGGTTTGGGCCGTTGGTCTCCAGAGAAGACCACTACGCGACTATCGTGAGACTGATTATGATTATCAATCCATCCGGTGGTCGCGAGAATCAGATCCACGACACCGTCTTGATTTACATCGTCAAGTGAGAAAGAGATTGGTCTACCTACTGGTTCCGTGGGAAGGTCTACCACGAGAGGCGATTTGAAACCACCTGCTCCATCAGCTAAAAAAACGTTTAGGATGTTGTCTGGATGGCACGAACACTCCAAATCTCTCTTTCCAGATACGTGCGTCAAAATGTCGGGGAAATCGTCTTGGTTTACGTCTGCAACCTTTACATCGTCAGCTAGTGGAAGTATTTGAGTAGCTTCATCATTCTGTAGATGTATCGCTGGCTCAGCGAGGACCGTATAACCAGAAATGGAATCATTTAAATTCAATTCCACCGGGTCTAGATAACCTCCGGTCCCGGTCCCAGGAAGGACACGTACAACATCTCCGGTAGAGTTGGCGGACACAAGATCAATATTCCCGTCACCCGTGACATCGAACACCACCAAGAAATCATGGAAATCGGACACTGTATATTCCTGTGATGAACGGAACGTTCCGTCCGCCTTCGCGACGACGATAGATATCGTTGGATCCACATAACAGAAGCAAGAGTCGCTATAGAATCCACGATTTACAGTTACCAGATCCGTAATACCGTCGCCAGTAACATCCCGGGCCAAAAGCGCTGCTGGCCCTGCCCCCACGGCCAAGGGTTCAGATTGAAGAAACGAGCCTTTACCGTCCCCGACAAGTATAAACACTGAGTTGTCCTCGAAGTACACCATAGCGATATCTGTGATACCATCCCCCGTCAGATCTCCGGTGGCGATGTCTTGAGGTTCATCGCCCTCTGTGAGAACTCCTGCTAGTGGATGCAGGATCTCGGGAAGGAAACCTCCAAACTCGTCCCCTGGTAGGACGGCGATCGAATAAACCGACTGGCTCGAATGACTTACAACAATATCGGAGATACCATCGCCGGTGACATCTTCTGTTTCGAGGTTGTTGGGGCTCCCAGAGATCGGATAAGAGTGACGGGATGAAAACAAGGTCGCCGGTGAGATTAAGGTGCTCCTGATTGTGATAGGGGATTCCGCGCTACCTTCTGAAATGAATTCTCCATGTACCAACAACCTGGAGGATGGCTGGAACTTCACGGTCGCTCCGGGGGCAAAGGTGAGCGAAGCGGGAGTCGCGACCTGTGTCAATCCCGAAACAATCCAGGTGCGATCATTCGAAAGAGTTAGATCTGTTTCTATGGTCGCGGGGACTGTTGCTTCAAACTCTATCTCTAGATTGAAATCGATTGGGGCGAGTCCGGGAACAAGTAGACTGAACGGAGCTCTAGACTGAGGCGCGCTTTCGTCCACGTGTAGGGAGAAGGGCAGGGAGTAATTTTTTGTGCGACCATGCGATTCGAGGGTGGGGAATGGCGCTGTCCCCGTTTCCAATCTGATGTTTGGGTCGGATGTAAGGAGGGTCCCTTGGAAAGGAGGCTGGTCGGCTCCCGTGTTTTCAAGGTGGAGGAAGATGTCAACATACTCACCTCCGTCGAGAACGCCATCGTTATCGTTGGAAGCGGTTGGACCCTGGGGGCGCCCTGATTCTATCGTAATCGTCCAGTTATTTAGGACACCGATGTCGCCCGGACCAGTGTCATTAGTGTGAAGCGTCCATACACCATTGGCGCTCTCGCCCAACAAATCGTAGGGTCCATAGATTTGGTCGAAATTTTGTGAATTACTCCCTCCCTGCTCGTGAAGAGTAAAAGCCTGACCCTTCGGACTACGGAGGAAAACCGATAAGTCATTATGGTAGGTATGCGTGATGTCAAGATGGACAGAAATGAGCGGATTGAGGCCGGTGTCGCGAACCTGAATCGTGTCGGTGACCCCAGTGGGATCGTCGTCAGGAATAGAAAGAAGAGGCGTCGAAGGAAAAACAGTCTCTCCCGCGATCAAGTGAACATTATCCCGAACCTCGATCCCGGCCAGACTCAAAATCGGCGTCAGAGGGGTAGCGATGGCTTTCGATGCGCCCAGCAGTCCACAATTGGCGAATTCGACCGTTTGCGCTACGTTTGATTCAAGGTGTCCTCGCAGAGCGGCAGGGGACTGGGTTGGATACAGACTATGTAGCAGCCCAAGAACCCCTGAAACGATCGGCGCCGAAAAGGAAGTGCCGCGCCCATTGGTGCCGTTGAATTTGCCTCCGGGGATAGTCGAATAGATGTCGACCCCGGGAGCCACAATATCCACGAACTCGTTGACACCGGGAAGGTTGTAATTCGAGAAGGAAGTGCGCCGGATCGGAGTGACAGATTCGATCGAGCCGACTGAGATGACCGAATCGTGGCCTGCAGGATAGCGTGGGACGAGGTTTTGGCCATCGTTCCCAGCGGCCGCTACAAGGACCGCGTGGTTGGAGGCAATCGCGCAGGCGGATTCGAGGACTCGGCTGTTCCCTCCGATGACCAGGCTCATATTGATGAAATCGGCGCCTTGGCGCCAGGCCCAGTCGATCGCTTTTGCGACTGTCGCGGCGGTGATCTCTCCGTTGGGGGCTGATACTACGACGGGGATCAGGCTGACCTCCCAGCAGATTCCGGCCATGCCGCTGCCGGGACCTGATTCTCCGCCTTTGGCACCAATGATGCCGGAGACTCGGGTGCCATGACCGATACGATCCTGGACATCATCGCTGTCTTCGACAAAGTTCCATCCGGGGAGCACTCGACTTTCGAACTCCGGATGAGTCTGGTCGATACCGCTGTCGAGGACGGCGACTTTCACATCCATCGACCCGGTTGTGACCTCCCAGGCCTCCTCGAGGTTGATGAGGTCGTAGATCGCTTGTTGGTGGGGGACATAATCGACATCCGGCGCGGCCATCGCGAGGCTGCCGATGTAGTTCGGTTCGGCGAAGACGATGCCAGGGAGAGCCTCGGCTTTTTTGACCAGGTCCTCGACCGAGTCGACACCCTTGAATTTCAAATGGAAGACTCCCCGATCCGCGTCATATCCACCGGTCGTCTTACCCCCAACCCCGTTGGATTGGATTGGTTCGAATAAAGGATCAGAGGAGATGAGGCCAACCCCTTCTAGTTCTTTTTCAATCATAGGTGGGAGTTGATAGGTGGGATTTCGACCTTTGGCTCGGCTAACGCCAGGAATCCGGACTTGGACAAGGATCTCTCCAGGGACTGAGGGGTAGGGCTGAGCAACGCAGACGTCTGGGAGAAGAAGAACCAAAAAAATGCAAATAAATCCGGTTATTGATGCTCTCGGTGACACCGTCGCAGTATCCTCACTCTCTGGGTCAAATCAAGACTCAGCAATAAAACAGACTAATCCCAATACATATACCAGAAAGCCAGCGTTTTCGGTGCAGAATTTTGAGAAAAGAGGGAGGTTTCCAAGGAAAGAGACTAGGTGATGCGGTCCAACTCTTTGTTTCCTTGAGGTTTAAGCCGAAGCAGTCCAGATCAGGCATATGTCATCGGCGGTCCCGCGCTTCCGGTCAGGGCCATCGCTGAGAACTTTGAAACCCTTCTTGACTGGCTGGTAGCGGTACTTGTTCTGCCAGGGATCCTCGATCGGAGACTTGAATTGACTCTGGAATTCTTGGCGGACGAATCCTTCAAACCTTTCTCTTGGAAGGACCCTGTCGGCACTCAAGTAGTAGGAAACCAAAGATTTCTGCAGGTTTTTGAGTTCGACTGCCGCTGCCACACACTGGGTGCCTTTGACTGGCTCACATTGGTAACCCTGAAGTTCTTCACCTTTGGCTCCAACATAAGCG
>JAJDBZ010000122.1 GCA_029261095.1 Candidatus Omnitrophota bacterium
GGCGTTAGCCGAGCCAAAGGTCGAAATCCCGCCTATCAACTCCCACCTATGATTGAAAAAGAACTAGAAGGGGTGGGCCTCATCTCCTCCGATCCTCTGTTCGAACCCATCCAGACAAAGGAAACTGGTCCAAAAACATCCGGAGGTTTCGACGCGGACCGTGGGGTCTTTCGCCTTAAGTTCAACAAGAACGCTTCAGTTGAAGACCTTGTTCGGAAGGCGGAAGAACTGCCCGGGATTGTGTTCGCAGAGCCGAACTATCTTGGAAGCCTGGCGATGACGGCGCCGGATGAGTTTTATGCGTCGGACCAGAAAGTGGTTTACGACCTAATCAATCTCGAAGGGGCTTGGGAGGTCACCACTGGTTCCTTCGATACCAAAGTAGCGGTCCTCGATAGCGGTATCGATCTCAATCACTCCGAGTTTGAAGGCAGAATCTTCCCAGGGAAGAATTTTATCGACGGCACTGATGATGTTGATGACCGGATCGGTCACGGCACGCGTGTGTCCGGCATCATCGGCGCGAAGGGTGGGGACTCAGGCCCGGGCAGCGGTATGGTAGGTGTTTGCTGGGAGGTCAGCCTAATCCCCGTGGTCGTCGCCGCCCCCAACGGAGAAATCACGGCCGCGACAGTTGCGGAGGCGATCGACTGGGCTTGGCGGCAGGGAGCGGAAGTCATCAACATGAGCCTGGTCATTGCGGGCGAAAGCCGCATCCTAGAAAACGCCTGCAAGGAGGCTGCGGAGCACGCCGTATTGGTGGCCGCCGCAGGAAATGATGGTCAGAATCTTGTTCCCCGATTTCCAGCAGGTTACGACTCAGTCATTTCGGTGGGGTCGATTGAATCGACCACACCAATCCGCCGCGCTTCCTTTTCCAATTACAACCTTCCAGGAGTCAACGAGTTTGTGGATATCATGGCTCCTGGGATCGACATCTTTTCGACGATTCCTGGTGGCAAACACAACGGAAACAATGGACGAGGCACTTCCTTTTCGGCGCCGATCGTTTCAGGGGTAACTGCTCTTCTCAGATCTCTGTATCCCCACCAATCGCCCGGAGCGATTCGCGCGCATCTTGAACGTCACGTGACACCCTCAGGCAACTTTACGACCCGGGGGATTATTGACGCGGCTGAAACAATCTCGCAAGAAATGGTCCCGATTCTGAAGGTCGCCAGTGTTGAGGTTCGTGATGGAACCCATCTCAATCAAGCAAATGATAGAGACTCTTCACTAGATGGAAGAGAAACCGTCGAACTCATCATTGAACTCAAAAACGAAGGAGCCGATTTGGAAGCGTTCGAGGCCACTCTAACAAGTGCTGATGCCGTAATCAGAATTGAATCGGGAACTACGTCTTTTCAAGTACTTCCGAGTGGGAAGAACTTGAAGAACTCTGCAATTCCTCTTTCCCTGAGTGTCCAAGCAGACGCCCCTCAATCGGATATCACTTTTCAGTTAGACCCTGTTGGCGCCGAACCGGTTGAGTTCAGCCTTACCGTTGAGAATGAGTCCCCCGTTTCCGCTTCTATCACAAATGACCTCACTCTGACCCCGGATCACACTTGGATCATATCGGGCTACACTCAGGTTGCCACTGGGGCAACTCTCACCGTAGAACCTGGCACAACGGTCAAGTTCCAAGAATACGCCACGCTAGAAGTTTGGGGACAACTATCCAGTGAGGGAACGTCTGCTGACCATATCCGAATGCTAAATAGGACACCGCCGCCGCTCCTGCACTTAAGCCCTCCCAGGGTTTACCCGTTCAATGTAGAGTCATACTTCACACTACCAGATTATCCAATCGATCTAACTTCCGCTGATCTTACAGGTGACGGAATCCTTGACATAGTTACCGTCGGAAATTATAGTGACTATATTACTATTTTTGAGGGTGATGGGTTAGGAGGATTCCTTCCCCCGAAACAATTCTTCGGGGGGGATGGACCTATTGCTGTGGTCCCTGCAGACATCACCAATGATGGCAACATTGATTTGGTGACTATTACAAACACAGTCAATGTATTTACCGGTAATGGTACAGGTGGATTTATCTTCAGTGCAACACACGATGTAGCGGGCTTCCAGATTGATGGTCTCATCGTCGAGGATCTGAACTCAGATGAGATCCCAGACATAGCCACTCTTGTTGATGGCGCCATCGTTCTTCTAGTCGGTGAGGACAACGGTGGTTTTCACCTTCAAGATCCGTTTTTCACCTCTGTTGTTGATCCAGGTCACCTAAAGGCTGTGGACATGACTGGCGACGGAATTCTTGACTTGGTGGTCGGTGGCGGCGATGGCGGCAGCATCCGAATCCTTGTGGGAGATGGACAAGGAGGTTTTCTGGGGGGAAGCATCGGCTATTTTCATGGCTTTGGAAGCAGTCTACTAACAGTTGACATTACCAACGACGGCCTTCTGGACGTGGTGATCGCTGATCCTAGCAGTGATAAGTTAGTCGTGTTTCCTGGAGATGGAGTCGGGAATCTGGCACCCTCTACAACCATCCCACTACCCCCCGGCACTCAGCCATTCGATGTGATTGCCGCAGATATTTCTAGAGATGATATACCGGATATTATTACAGCAAATTGGTCGACTGCCGATCTCACTGTTTTTGAAGGAGACTCCCACGGAGGCTTCCTGGAGGCAACGAATTATCCCGCGGGTGGCTGGCCGCAAAGGCTACATGCGGCCGACATGACAGGAGACGGAATCTTAGATGTTGTGACGGTAAATTTTGAGAGTTGTGATGATTGTAAAACCATCAGCTTCTTGGCTGGCGCTGAACAAGAGGGATTCGATCCGCGCCTCGCGCTACACGATGGGGACCGCCTCGGTCCGTACCAGTTTATGCTATCGCCTCGAGCGCATATCATAAATAGTGATGGTTCCATCCTACAAACCTTATCTAAAGACGCAATATCTACCGATATTAACGCTGACGGACTTCCCGACCTTGTTGTCGCAGATCTAGGCGGGCGTGCTATCAGAATCTACGAGGGTGATGGAATTGGAGGTGTTGAAAATATTGCTAATACTCCTTTAAGTGTCACTCCATATTGTTTGCTAGGGTCCCATCTTAATAATGACAATATAGTCGACCTTATTGTGGGAGGAATCGGACAAATTGCAGTTTTTATCGGATCGTCTACCACAGGATTTACACCGGAGATCCTCTATCCGTTTGAATGCGATACGTCTTTCCTCACTGCTGTAGACGTAACGATGGACGGGAGGATTGACGTTCTTTCATCAAGTTGCGCATTAATCGGGGACGGCAGCGGGGGATTCCGTGAGATGATAAGTCTTGAAGATGGAGCGCAGTTGGGGGAGTTTATTTTTTTAGAGTCTGGCCCTTTGTTGATTAAGGAAGATGGGTCCGCATACATACCGTTATCGAGAGGCCTGATAGATATTTCAGGGGATGGTGTTCCAGATGTGATACGTTTTTCAAAGCCGGGAAATGCGCAAGTATTTGATCTAGACGCGCGAGTAACGTTGCACATTCTTCTCGGAGACGAGACGATAGGCTTCTTTCCGGAGATTCAATACTCGCTGACTGGTTCGGCATCTCGAATCAATTTTGAACCCGTTGACTATAGGTTAGTCGATGTGAATGTAGATGGAGTTGTTGATATCCTTTTTCCAGAGGTACCTAGGCCACCGACTTATGAGGATGGATACCTGGTTCTATTTGGTGATGGGTCTGGAGGGTTCGCGCCGCTTGTGTCGTTGAAAGGGAGTAGCTCAGAACAATCCATTTGCTGGACAGAATGTGAACTTCCTGGTTCCGTAGTGCTTCTGAATGGAGGTAGCGTACGAGATTCGAGTTTTAAGGGTTCAGGAGGTCCAGGTTTGGCGATGCGTGGCAGTGGAAATGTTGCAGACAGCACCGCCACAAGTTGCGTAGGCGCGGGTTTCGCCTTGGGGGGTATGATATCGATTGCCCACAACCTGAAAGCAGTTAATAACCGCGGCGCCGGTATTGTAAGTAGCAATATTTCGAGTTCAAGCGCCTCAAACAACAATAGCCCCGGCATAGTCTCCACGGGCTCGATTGAAACCTGCTTTGCGGACTTGAACGGTAGGGTTGGTCTTGCAGCATCGGAAGAAGTGAGAGATTCCATTGCAACCCGAAACACGGATCGAGGGATCAGGGCAAGGGCGATTTCGAATTCTGTTGCAGGAAGAAACACAGGTACCGGCTTTGCCGCAACAGAGAGCGTAGAGGGTTGCATTGCCATCGCCAACGCCACCGGCATCGACTCCCCCGTCATCGTCGACTCCCTCATCATTGACACTTTTGATTCCGCACTTGCCGGCGCCGACAGTGTCAACGGTTCCCAGATTTTTGGCAACAACCGGATCGGCAGTTTTGGTGTGAGTTTCAATAACACCGTTATCGCCAACAACGCCGAGGAGTCGGAACTCACCGAGATCTCTGACATGTATATCGCTGGGAACGCCGGTGGCGGGGTGGATGGGATTCCGGTTTATTACAGCACCGTCATTGGGAACAAAGGTCCGGGGGTGGCCAATAGCGCAGATGTGTTTGGGTCGAACATTGTTTTCAATGAGGGACCCGGTGTTCTCAACAGTATGGTCAGTAACTCTTATCTGAAAGGGAATCGTGGGGGGGATATTGTCGGCTCGGCGTCGAGCAACATCTCCTTTACCGAACCGAGGACTGAGGCTCCAGCCTTCCTTGAGACAGTCCTCCCAACCGAGGAGTTTCCTCTTGGGATCGGTGCCGCTGGATTCGAGTTCACCTGGTCGACAGACATGAACACCAATCGCAAGCCCGAAGTCAGTTTCGCCCAGACTGAACCCTACACCACTTACATCCTCGCCGCCTCTCCAGGCTGGACGAGCGACCGCACTTGGCGTGGATCGTTCGTCATCAACGATGAAGTCCCCGATGGGACTCACACTTTCCGTGTAGCACGCGCCGTCACCGCACAAGATCCTCCCTTCTTGATACCGCCCGACACATACCACCGTTTCCGGGTCGACAAACAGGGAGGTCTCCAGTTGAGCAATGGTCGGGTGGTCTCCCAGACTCTCGACAGCCTGACACTAGAATGGGATCCGAGTCCGACTGGGGACATCTTTGGATCGAGAGTTGTGCGATCGCGTATCGCTGCAGGTCCTTACCTCCCTGTGGGTGAAGTCGTGAGCGATGCCACCAAGTTCGTCGATCAAAGCGGGCTCGATCCGAACACAACTTATTTCTAC
>JAJDBZ010000123.1 GCA_029261095.1 Candidatus Omnitrophota bacterium
CAATCCGGTTTGGGAGGACAACATCGCCTACTCGGCCATGACCCCGGCAGATGCCTCTCGGACTGTCGCATACACGCGCCGGTTGCAAGACAAAGTGGTGAGACTGGTAGAGACCGCACTCTCTCATCTCCAGCCGGCATCTATCGCGTGGGGTACAGGCGAGGTCGGCTTTGTCATGAACCGCCGTATCCTGACTGACAAGGGAGTATCCATGGGGCCGAATCCAGAGGGCCCTATCGATCCCATTGTGCCCGCCCTCAAAGTGGAAACCCAATCCGGCGAACTCCTCGCGGTCCTCTTCGGATGCGCTTGCCACAACACGACTCTGACCGGAGCGCATAATTTGATATCGGGCGACTACGCGGGCTATGCCCAAAAATACTTGGCTGAAGAATATCCCGAGACAGAGTTTCTTTTCATGAGCGGTTGCGGCGCCGATGCCAACCCGGAGCCGCGCGGAACTCTCCCTCAGGCTAAAGATCATGGCAGGGAGTTAGCCAACGAAGTGAAGAGGATCGTTGAAGGGGACATGATCCAGTTAGAGGGTCCGTTGCAAACCGATTACAGGCTGGTCGATCTTCCAATTTTATCCCTTTCTCGAGAAGAGATCGAGGAATACGCAAACATCCCCTCCTCACAGGCTTTGATGGCCAAACAGATGCTGGCGGTCCTCGAACGGGGTCAGTCTTTGCCGGAAACTTATGCCGCCCCGTTCGGGCTCTGGAATTTCGGAAAAGGTCTCAATCTGATCGCCCTACCCGCCGAACCGGTTGCCGAATACTCGCTTAAGATTCGGGACCTCCTGGGTTCCTCCACCACTTGGGTGGCCGGGTACAACAACGACTGTTTCGGTTATCTCCCCAATGCACAGATTGTCGACGAGGGCGGGCACGAAGCCATCGGGATCACTCTATGGATCTGGGGGAAACACCTCTTCGATCAAGTAGGTTTCTTTGCTCCGGAGGTGGAGGGGACGGTCATGAGCGCGATCAGCGATCTTCACAATGACCAAGAGTAGACTTTTCCCCGGATCCTTCATTGACCCCCATCCTTCTATGGAAATCAGCGGATCGGGATTGCAACCCAGGATCTCACCGAAACAGCGTTTCCGCGAATCCTGTTTCAGGTTCCAAGTTTTCGGCGAGGAAGTAGGGGAAGAAATAAGGTCCGCCGAAAAAGCGCGGTAAGGTGCTATTCGGATCGGTTCTGGTATTTCCAAACGTAAATATTCCACCAAACCGGTCCATGATGTACAAACCATCCCCTGTCGAACAGAACTCGAGATCGAGGAATATCGAGTGAACGTCAAAACCGTGGTCGTTAGTGTTCGATTCATCTTCCTCCGTCACCGGATCATCGAAAGCATGGATGAGATAGGGAAGTCCCGTAGTGGTGGTCTGAGCAGGGAATTCGTTTCGGACAAAAGAGACTTGATTATTTGAAGCGAATGGGACAGGAACAGGATGAACCCCGCCCCAACCATCGAGGATGATCAAACCGCTCATCCTGTCTCCAGCCGGATGAAGTTCTATATCGCGCGAGATATCCAGACCCTTAAAGAAGGGATACACCGTTTCGGAAGGTCCGCCAGGGGCATTTAGGACACTATTTGGAATGTCATCATCTAATGGGTGACCGAGGGAATCAAACGTGTAATGTCCCCCCTGTGAATCGAGGATGATATATCCATGAGGGTTGGCTGGGTCCTCCGATTGGATCACCGCAAAACCCACAGCTCTCAACGTGGCATCCGAATCTGCCGCAACACCTGTGGCCCGAAACAGATCTCCTTCGAACGGAAGCGGGAGAACATCGCACAATTCCGCTGCCTCGTGGCCTAAACCAGGGTCTTCTCCAACCGGAAGAGCCGTTCCCGCACGGAAGATCCCTCCTCCCTCTGTGAGTACCCAAAAACCACTGGAATCGTTGGTCATTTCGAGGTCCACTGCTGATCCGCAAGCAGGGTCCGACCCTTCCGGCCAGTAAAACATTTGTGGCGGTACTGATCCTGGGTTCTCAACAAACTGGACCGCCCCCAATGTATCCAGAACCGCCAGATCTGGGAGTACGGCATCAGTCTGTTTCACGTTCTCGAGGTCTTTGGCAACGGGCCGCCCATAATAGAGAGGCCCAGTGAGATAGAGTGGATTTCCAACCCGGTGCCGTCCTCCCAAACTGTCTAACAGAAATAACCCCGCATCTGCGCAGGGGGGTGCAGGGGTAAAGGTGGGCACAGGGGTGAATGTGTGAGTTGGCGTAAATGTGTCGGTCGGCGTTGGCGTGTTGGATGGAGTGAATGTCTCAGTGGGTGTATGAGTGTCTGTCGGTGTGTTTGAGGCGGTGAACGTCGGAGTCATCGTTGGTGTCTGTGTTGGTGTCCTGGTGTGGGTCGCAGTAGAGGTGTTAGAGGGTGTAAAAGTTGGAGTTGGAATCGGTGTGCAGGGGTTTTCACCGAATTGAACAAAAGCCCCCGAAGAGATTACATTCGAAGGATTATTGGAAAAGGGGCCGAAGGCCAAGGGCGTCCCGTTTATCAGGATTCCCAACTGGGGATCGTCACCGGCCATCCTAATTTCCATCGCGTTTTCGCCCGAGGAATGGACAACAAGATCGAACTCAAACAGAACTAATTCCCCGTCCTCGCCCAAGTTGGATTCCAAGGCGATGAGGTTAGCGTGACGGATATACCCTCCTCCGGCCCCCGATTCACACCGTGTGCTGATCCGAATCCCTCCTTTTTCTCCAATCTCTCCAACTCTCCACTCACTCGATTCGCAATCGACTATAGGTTCGGGAAAACACTGATTTTCAAACTGAATCTCCAATGCATGACGTCCAGCCGTTTCCTCCGAAATCCCGGTGACCACAACAGCACCGAGAATCGTGGTCATTGAGTTGGATGGGATCGCCAAAAAATCTTGAACGCCAGGAGCGGCCCTATCCAAATCTATTTGGACAATCGCGGCTATTGTGGAAGCAGGGAGGATGAAGAGGCCGAGGAGAATGAATGAATTGCGCAACAACCAGAAGGACATGACACCCCCAATTCATTACGTGAGCAATCGATTATGCTGCTGATGGGCGGCCTAGATGCGAATTCTGGAACAACACAATAATAATAAATCGGATGTATTATCCTCCCCAAGATGATACATGTCAACTACAAATTTCTAATGGATCTGTCCGACCAGCAAGGTGAAATCATCGTTCACTTCGGTATCCCCTCGATGTTCTTTGACCGCGGTTTGGATCTTATCCACCAGTTCGGCGGGTGACATCGAACCTGCCTCGCGAATCAAATTCCTCAGACCGTCTTCGCTAAATTCTTCCCCAATCGAATTCATCGCCTCGGTCAAACCATCCGTGTAAAACAAGAATCGGTCGCCCTGTCTCAGCGGATGCGTGATCTCTTCGAAGTCCTGCTCCTCGAGCAGTCCGATGGCGGCTCCTGCTTCAACTTTCCATTCTTCTATTTGGGTCCCATTTGAAGAGACCGACAACGGTGGCGGATGCCCCGCGCTTGCGAGGTGAATGCGACGATTTTTCAGGTCAATGACTCCATAAATCATCGAAATAAAATCCTCATTGGAGAGTTCATGGAAGAGAGATCTGTTCAGCTCCTTGAGGAGCACCCCTGGATTCAAGCGGCTGGGTATCTGGGAGTCATCGTCCCCCCTACGAGCGGAACTCACCGCCATTTTGAGGAGCCCGGAAATAAGCGCAGCACTGACTCCATGCCCGGCCACATCGGCGATGTACAACCCGATATGATCCTCATCGATATCGAATACATCATAAAGATCTCCCCCTAAAACATCACAAGTAAGATAGTAGCGCTCGAAGGTGATCCTTTCTTTCTTCGGGAAATGATCTGGCAGGAACCCCAACTGGACATTCTGAGCCAGTTTGAGCTCGCGTTGGAAACGTTTGTTGTGGTCCTCCAACTTCTGGTTGGCTTGAGATAACAAATCGTTCTGTGCTTCCAAACTCTCGGTTGCCCGTCGAATCTTCTGTTCCAGAGCATCCGCATGGATGAGGATGCCTCCAGTGAGTGGGCGAACAAGCAAGAACATCCCAATCGCACCAAAAAGTGCGAGGGTGGCGACCACCGCGATGGTATAGAGAATCTCCCGGTATACCGGGGTGTACAACTCTCCGGTACTGACAGTGAGGAAAACCACCCACTCTGTTTCCTCGACTGAACCGTAGGAGGTCACCCAATCGGAGTCGCCTTCAGCCCCAGGAGCCACAATTCCGGAATCTCCACGCAACCCGGCCTTCAGGATTCGACCTTCATTTGGACTCCCCATCCGCAACTCCAATTCACCGGAATCCTGGGACAAGGACAGCACCATCGGTTCCGATTGGTTGAGATGTCCCAAAAAAATCCGCCCAGTCTCACCCAAACCTCCGATGTCGGATAAAATGTTCTTTAGGCTATCGAGTCGAAAACGAACCAGGTCGGTTCCCACCCGTGCTCCATCCGGATTCGATATAGGCGCACTGAGGATCATGATCATCTCGCCACCGTCACGAAGAGGACCCGCGATGGAGGCAACCGGAGATGTCGGAGCATCCGGTGGCCAGAGGTGTTTGGGGATCGACACCCCCACTTCGACAGCCGGGGATCCCGATTTGTCTAACCGTGTGAT
>JAJDBZ010000124.1 GCA_029261095.1 Candidatus Omnitrophota bacterium
TTGCGGCGCTGGCGGCGGAAGGATGTGGATGGAAGAACACCTCGGCGACAAGAAAATTAATATCGAACGTTCGGAGGAAGCCCTGGCCTCGGGCGCCAAACAAATCGCGGTCGCCTGTCCCTTCTGTAAGACCATGCTCACCGATGGCCTCAAAGAGAAGAACCAGGAAGAGATGCGTGTGAAGGACGTGGTGGAACTGCTGGCGGAGAAGTTGGATTAGTCCAATTGTCTTAAAGACTGGCGCCTATCCAACCAGCTCCTGCTCACACCTCGCGTAACTCCTGGTACAATCCTATTGGAAACAATGAAAAACCACCTATCTCCTCTTTCCTTTTCAATCGTTCTCATCCTGCTTTCTCTCGGCTGTAGCCAGAAGGAACCACCTCCGAATATTGTCCTCATCACCCTCGACACCACTCGGCCCGATTACCTCGGCTGCTATGGCAACGAGACAGTCGCGACGCCGAACATCGACCGGGTGGCTTCCAGTGGGGTCTTGTTCGAAGAGGCGGTTTGTCAAATCCCCACAACTCTTTCGTCCCACACCGCCATTCTCACTTCGCTCTATCCAAGAACGAGCGGCGTACGCTCGGGAGTGGTGGTCGCGCCTGACGATCTCAAGACTCTACCGGAACATCTCAAAGAGCAGGGCTACCAAACGGCTGCTTTTATCGCGGCGATTGTGCTCGAAAAGAAATACAACCTCGACCAGGGATTCGACACCTATGACGATGGACCCTTCCATCCGGTCGAAAGACCCGCGAGCGAGGTCAACGAAAAAGTTCTGCAATGGTTTGAAGAGGAACACGACCCGAGCCAACCGAGTTTCTTATGGATCCATTACTACGATCCGCACAGCCCTTACCAACCTTCACAGGAGTGGATCGACAAATACACGCCAAACTATCAAGGCAACATCGATGGTTCCGCCGATCAGATCACACGCCTCATCGCCTCACGGGGGCAGACCGCCAATGCCACCGACCTCGCCCACCTGCGAGGCCTTTACGCTGGGGAGATCAGCCAGCTCGACGAGGAACTTGGTTCGTTCCTGAAAAAACTGCATACCCAACTTCCCGCTGAACGCACGATCCTCACCCTCATCGCCGACCATGGTGAAGAACTAGGCGAACACAATCACTTTTTCCATGGAGAATATCTTTATGAACCCGCGGTCAGGATTCCATTTATTCTTTCCTATCCAGGCAAGGTGCCTGAAGGGTCGAGAGTGAAGGAGCTCGTTCATAGCCTCGATTATGCCCCAACGGTTCTCGGGTTAGCGGGGCTACCGCCATTGGAGGAGTCTGAAGGGTTCGATCTCTCGACCTCCCTCGTTGCGCAGTCAAAACCCGACCGAGGCAACCTTGTGTCATTCCTGGAGAATGAGGATGATCGCTTCCTGGATGAAGGTGACAAGGTTTTGGGTGCGCGCAGCGCTCGGTGGAAGTTGATTCAGAATTCAAACCACAAGCGCCCGGAGACCCTTTTCGGGAAGTTGGTTAACGAGGACTTGAAATCCCCGATGTTCGCTCAGGTTTTCATTAAAGATTGCTCCTATGCCTCGATCGCGGCACATATCCGGTACCACACAGAGGAATCCTATCCGTTGCGCCACCAGTATCCAAACCTTTCATCAATCCCGACCACGATGGTTCATGGGGTCCAATTGGGATTGGACCCGCTTCACTCCGAGGCGGCGAAGAGTGAGGTGATGGAAAAACCCAACCCAGGGTGGCGGGTTTCTGTAACCGCAAACCTCTACGAACGGGCTCGAGACTATGCCCTCACCATGGGGTACGATCACAGACACATGGTGGTCGAATCTATGGTCGTTAACCTTTCCATCCCCTGGCCGCAAGAAAAGACCAGAGCCATACTCGATAACTTGGAGTTGGTGATTCGAGGGGAATCCAATGGGAATCCACTATGGAAGAAAAGAGTCATCGCTGATATGGAAACCGGAGAGGCAAAGGACATTCTGCAGGATACTGGAAAAGGACCGAAGCATACGGTTGACTATTCTTGGGTCGAAGAATCGGCATTCCCAGGACCAAAGAACCTGGCCCAGGTCATCGAAGTCGTTTTTGAACCCGTTAATCCGAGTCAAGTCCTCGACGAACTGTATGACCTTCAATCCGATCCAAAAGAATTAGACAATCTCTTGTCGCCTGAGAAAAAGACTGATGTTTCCTCTGATCTGCTGGTCCAGATTCGCGACGGGATGACGGATCGCCTTGAGAATTGGAAAGATGGCGGATCGGGGTATGCCCCTGAAGCGGCCGAAATGAGTGAAGAAGCGCGAGACAATCTGAAGAAGAAAGGCTATTTCCGTTGACCAACTGAGTGATTTCGGCAAATCCGCGAAAATCAATGTTTGAGACGGGAAAGGAAACCGTGAAATGAATAATCAAGAGCTCGACCTAAAAGCAATCTTCGAAGCAGGAACCCCTTACGAAAAATGGGACAAGGGAGACAAGAAAGAAATCTTTGAAACCAACTATGCCGATGCTCTCCTTTCCAGATCGGATAAAGAATATCTGCATGGAGTAGAGACCCGAGTCTCGATCCTGGCGATTGGCGAACCCTGGTGTGGGGATGTTCAGCGCCAGCTCCCCATCCTTGCACGGATGTGCGCTGAAAACGACAACCTCGATCTCCGCATCATCAATCGTGACGAACACCTCGATGTGATGGAGAGATACCTGACTAATGGCGCTTTGGCGATCCCGGTGTTTGTCTTCTTCAACCAGGAATTTATTGAAGTGGGCAACTGGAAAGCACGACCCTTGGTTTGCCGTCAGATCTTCTCCCGCGCTAAGGCAGCGGGCGAAGTCGATGAAGGGAAGAAGGCGATTTCGGAGATCATGGACACCACCCGGAACCGTCTCACAGTCGAAGAGATCAAGGTCCTCATCGACCGCGCCATTTCGGACCCCGAAGCATGGCGGCTCTATTGCGAAGACGCTCACGAGCGCCTCAAACCAAACGCTTCCGACAAAATGATCAATCCGAAGACCTACGAAAACGTAATCGACATCTATCATTGTGACGACAACATCCAAGTCTTGCTGATTCAGGATGCGTTCGACCAAGCAGGAATCCATTACTTCATGCAAATGTTCCAGGACCGGGTTTGGGATCGCGTATTGGCCATGGATAAAGGTGTCGCGGTAGTCCAGGTACTGGAGGAAGATGTCGAGCGCGCGTCCAGTATTATCGAGCAGGTCCTTCTTGGTGACGACGAAGATGAGGAGGATAGCGAGGAATAGGAATACTCCCCGGACAAACTCGACGAGTCCTTGGCGAGGCATTCGTGATGGAGGAGGGTTGAGCTCTCAATTCCAGGCACCCAGTACACTGTGAGTTTTCACGCCATTTTCAAGGTCTAAGCACGAATCAGACAGATCCCTCGATTGGCGGTTTAATATCGCGCCGTCATCATTGACAACCCAGGGAGAACCCCATACTTTTCCCCCGCAAAAATCCAAACGACGAAAAACAATCTAAAGGAGAAACTATATGACCCCGTATCGTTCAATCGAATCGGTGGAAGCGCTTGAGATCCTCGACTCGCGCGGAAATCCCACCGTCGAAGTGGTCGTTACTCTGGCCTCCGGGGCTCAGGGACGCGCCGCTGTTCCTTCGGGCGCCTCGACCGGCGAACACGAAGCCCTCGAACTGCGTGACGGAAACGCAAAACGCTACCTCGGCAAGGGTGTACTAAAAGCGGTTAAGAATGTGAACGGACCGATCGCGAAAGCAGTGAGCGGTCTCGACGCTTCCGACCAAGCTGAAGTCGATCAGACCATGATCGCCCTCGATGGTACGAAGACCAAAGCGAAACTTGGAGCCAACGCCATCCTCGGAGTCTCGATGGCAGTCGCCAAAGCAGCCGCCGCGGATGCCGAATTGCCATTGTACCGTTATCTCGGCGGACCGACCGCGAGGCGGTTGCCGGTGCCGATGATGAACATTCTTAACGGTGGCGCACATGCCGACAACAATGCTGACATTCAAGAATTCATGATCATGCCCGTGGGTGCCAAGAGTTTTTCGCAAGCTCTTCAGATGGGCACGGAGGTATTCCATAACCTGAAGAGTGTGCTCAAATCCAAGGGTCGCGCTACTTCGGTTGGCGATGAGGGCGGATTCGCTCCGGATGTCAAATCGAATGAAGAAGCGCTCGACCTGATTTCGACAGCCATCAAGAAGGCGGGATACAAAGTTGGGAAGGACATAGTTTTCGCTCTCGATGTTGCTTCGTCCGAACTCTACGATTCCAAGAAAAAGGCTTACAAACTCGCCGCAGAGAAAGGCGACAAGAAAGCCAACGACATGATTAAATGGTATGATTCGCTGACCACCAAATATCCCATTGTCTCAATCGAGGACGGGCTCGACGAGAATGACTGGAATGGTTGGAAAGCGCTGACGGCCGCCATAGGGGATCGAGTACAGCTGGTG
This sequence comes from Candidatus Omnitrophota bacterium, assembly GCA_029261095.1. Classification (GTDB taxonomy): domain Bacteria; phylum Hinthialibacterota; class Hinthialibacteria; order OLB16; family OLB16; genus JACKFH01. The sequence goes on from JAJDBZ010000124.1 coordinate 4,465, forward strand.
GGAGACGATCTATTTGTGACCAATGTGGAGCGACTCTCGAAAGGAATCAAATCCGGGGTCGGAAATTCGATTCTGGTGAAGGTGAATCAGATCGGTTCTCTGACTGAGACTTTCGCCGCTGTCGAGATGGCCCACAGAGCCGGATATACTTCTGTCATCTCTCATCGTTCAGGTGAAACCGAAGACACCACCATCGCCGACATCGCGGTGGCGACAGGCGCGGGACAGATCAAAACCGGTTCTCTTTCCCGCACAGACCGTGTCTGTAAGTACAACCAACTCCTCCGTATCGAACACGAACTAGGTCGGAACGCCGAATTCATTGGTAAGTTCCGTTAAACTCGGGTTGGTTCTGCTTTTTTTATGAAGGTCCCTGACGGGGCGAGGATTCACTCCTCGCCCCGTTTTCTGTTTCCTCCCCACTCTGCGAATGACTTGAATTCAGGTATCCTACTCCGACTCCAGAATGTGAGGCTGGCTCCATGATACGGTTGATCCTTTGTTTACTCATCGTCTCCTTAATCTCCCTATTTGCTCCACCCTCACAAGCAGGGGATATCGCCGATCTGACACAGGGTGCGACGATGGTCACCGATTTTATGATGCCCATGAGAGACGGTGTCCGATTGGCGACCAATATCCTTCTGCCGGAGGGCGAAGGTCCCTTCCCTGTCATTCTTTATAGAGATCCTTATGTCAAAGAGGGTATCACTCGTAGCAAGGGACAAGGCCTTTTGAATGAGGGATACGCCATTGTGATTCAAGATGTCCGTGGACGATTCAAATCCGAGGGGGTTTGGGACCCCTTCCGTAATGAGGGTAGGGATGGTCATGACACCCTGGAATGGGTCGGAAGCCAACCTTGGTGTAACGGCAAAATCGGACTCGCCGGAGGTTCGTATCTTGGATTCACACAATGCATCAACGGTCCGAGCTCTTCCAAGTATCTCGCGTCAATGAACCCGCTCGTCCCATGGGGGAAAACCTATGAAGACATCATCTATTGGGGTGGGGCGCTCCGTTTTCAACTCACTCACTTTTGGGGGGGGTCGCAGTATGTCTTCGCCAAGGGAATCCCGCTCCCCAATATCGAAGAGAAAGGATTGTTTTGGCATCTCCCGCTGATCACCTGGGATCAACAACTGGGCGCAGAAGTGCATTATCTCAGAGAATGGGTTTCCCATCCCAGCTACGGCGAATATTGGAAATCGGCCGAAGTGGGAGGCAAGATCGAGGACGTCACGATTCCGGCTCTGTACATCGGTGGCTGGTACGACATCTTTCAGACTGGTGTGATGAAGTACTGGAACGGTGTCCGTACCGAGTCTAAATCCGAACAAGCAAGGAAACGGCAGTATCTCATCATGGGCCCCTGGACCCATGGTATCAGCCCAGAGGATGGAGAAGTCGGCGAACTCTCCTTTGGGAAACACTCCAATGTAAACCCACGAGGCCTCATGAAAGATTTTTTCGCGGAGATCATGAAAGGTGAAGACCGTGGGTTCCAAGATTTTCCCCCTCTCCGTCTTTATGTTATGGGCGCCAATCGTTGGCGAGATGAAAGAGAATGGCCGCTTTCACGAACCGAATTCAAACCGTTATACCTATCCGCTCCGGCTCCGGCGAACTCCGCCTCTGGAGAAGGTCGGTTGAGTTGGTCTATTGAGGAGGACAACCGCGATTCCGATGCTTATACCTACAGCCCGGAGAACCCGGTCCCCTCTATGGGTGGGGCCCTGCTGTGGCGGACCGCCGGGCCGAGGGATCAGACTGAAATCGAGTCTCGGCAAGATGTATTGGTTTATAGCTCCGAGGTATTGACGGAGACTGTTGAGGTGACGGGGCCTGTTAAGTTGATTCTCCACGCGGCCTCCACCGCTACAGACACCGATTTCACTGGGAAACTGGTGGATGTTTATCCGGGTGAGGAAAAAGAGGTCCCGATCAACCTGACAGACGGGATCATTCGGGCAAGGTATCGTAACTCTCAAACAACTCCCACACTCATCGAGCCGGGTCGTGTATACGAGTATGAAATCGATTTAGGAGTCACCAGTAATGCCTTCCTGCCTGGACACCGTATTCGGCTCGAAGTCTCAAGCAGCAATTTCCCCAGATTCGACCGAAACCCGAACACGGGGAACGAGTTTGGGAAAGATGCCCAAATGATATCGGCGGATCAAACGGTTTATCACAACCAAGAACGTCCAACCCATCTCCTGTTGCCGGTTATCCCGAACTAGCGATAGGACAGTTTATCATCCACAATAAGAATCATGGATTACCGCTTCGAAAAATTCGATCCACAAACCTTGAAAGATGAGCGATTAGATCAGCTTCGCCAGCTCTTCAATCAACTTCTCATGCGCACCGGGGGCGATGTCGAAGAGGCTCTGGATTGGATGGAGCGCTTATGGGAATACCACAATTTTTTCGAGGGCAATATTTCTTTTGGTGAATTCAAAGAATACCTCGAGGAGAATGGTTTCTTGGAACAGGATGAAGAAGGGTATTTGGAGATAACGACCAAAGGCGATTTCTCCCTACGTTCCGACGCCTTACTTGAGATCTTCAAATCGCTGAAAAAGGATGCGCTTGGCGACCATCGAATCGATCATAGTGGAATCGGATTCGACGTTCTTCCCGAGACTCGACCCTTCGAATTCGGGGATCGTGTGAACGATATCCAGTACACCGAATCGATCAAAAATGCGATCATCAATCACGGGATTGAGGATTTTTCGGTAGGCCAGGATGACCTGGTGGTTTATGAGAAAGAACACCAGACAAGTTGCGCCACCGCAGTCCTGATCGATGTCTCTCACAGCATGACTCTATATGGTGAAGACAGAATCACCCCTGCCAAACAGGTGGCGATGGCCCTGCAACATCTAATTCGATCTCGATTTCCGAAAGACACCGTCGATATAGTTGCTTTTGGGGATGAGGCGTATCTGATCGATCCTTCCGAGGTGCCCTATCTTCAGAACGGTCCCTATCACACAAACACTCACGCCGCCCTCCAACTCGCTCAACAAGTGCTCTTGTCCCGTCGTCATGCCAATCGACAGATTTTCATGATCACGGATGGAAAACCGACACAGATCATCGAAGAGGACGGTCAGGTTTACAGAAACACTTTTCAGCTCGACCCTCGGATTGTGAACCCGACCATAAATGAGGCCATCCGCTGTAGACGACGGGGAATCGACATCACCACCTTCATGATCGCGAGCGATTCATACCTGCGTGAATTTATCGATGAACTGACCGCGGCGAATCAAGGTAAGGCTTACTATTCCTCGCTAGATCGATTGGGCGAGTTCGTATTCGCTGACTTCGCCAAGAATCGCCGCAAAAGATTTCAAGGTTGATCCTGTTCTTCCGAGGTTTCCCCACCGGCCTCTTCTTTCTCACGTTCGGCGATACGGATTGTCTGAAGCCTCTGACGGGCGTCGCCGGCTTCTTCGAAGTCTTCGCTGTACGTGAGCGCTTTATGATAGAGGTGTGCGGCAACTCGCGGTTCGTCCTTGTCTTCATAGACCCGAGCCATGTGATAGATGATAGTAGGGTGATAAGGCATCGTCTTCAGCGCCTGATCGATATGCTTCAATGCCTCGTCAAGGTTCCCCATTTTGTAATGGATCCAACCGGCAGTATCGAGGATGTTGCCATCTTTCCATCCAGTTCTCGGGTTCGGTTCGGCAAGCTCAAGCGCTTTCTCCGCGTTTTCCAGTGCGAGATCTAACTGACCTTCATCCTGGCTATACAACCAGGCCAAATTGTTCGAAGCAGCCGCCTTCATGGGAGCGATTTCTGTCATTTCAGCCACTCTCTCGTAGG
>JAJDBZ010000125.1 GCA_029261095.1 Candidatus Omnitrophota bacterium
GAGTCGTTTGCCGCTAAGTTGGCTTTTTAGTTCAGATTTCCGACCTCGATGGTAGGTCGGCCTTGCTTTTATCGCATCCTCCACCCACCGTTGAATCAGTTCATGCTCCGGTTTCAAAGGATCATCTGGTTGTAGGGGAAACGGTCTGGCGATAAATTCCGTCTCGTTCGCCATCGCCTCAACCTCCAACCAGCGGAACCAGTTTCAGAAACCGGATCAACATATCTGGCGCGAGAGGAATTTCCTCATCGAGCGAATCGGCCTGCTTGTTGTTGATGAGAACGAGGTAGCCGTTTTTCTTAAAGGCCTCCAGCGCCAACTCGCATTGGGTTTCCCAGTTGATGGTTCGTGGTTTGGCCAGCTTGTAACCGCTGATGGTCTTCTCCGCCTCGGTCGGTTCTACAAGCCCTCGAAAGTATTCCGGGAGTTTGGAGTTGTAGGCGACCACCTCTTGGTAGACCCGTTCGCGGATCAACTCACTCACCGTCAGGGTGTCTTGCAAGAACTCCAACTCCATTTCGTTCGTGACTGTCCCCGCCGTGGTCGCGTCCTGGATGGTGACCATCGTCATGGTAAGGCGCCTCCTCTAGATTGGACTTAGAACAGAAAAGAACTCACCGTGAATCCGTGAAATACTTGCTTCTTAGTTATTATTATCGAACAAGGATTGGACATCAAGCGCTTTTTTCTGAGGTCGACTTTGATGAGGGGGGGATGCAAACCTTTATCGACTACTGTTATCTCATTCCCACCCCGGAACCTCACGCTTCCCCCTCGGAGACAAGTCATACACACCGCGCGACACTCGTTCGAACCAGCCGTAGACATCGTTGTACAGAATGTCCCGCGCCTTGGGTTCCTCCAAGGCTTTCGCGATGTCTGAGGCCTTTGCCGGTCCGTGATCCTGGAGATAACGGGCGATGGCGAGGGCGCGTTGTCGGTAGGCGGTCATGATTCCTTTGCGACGGTCCGCGCCGCCGAGGTTGGGGTCGCCGACTCGTTTTTGGAACTCGCCGAGGAGACGCTCCTCGCGATGCTTCGATTTGCGGGGGCGGTACTCACCCGGGTCGAGCAGGACTTCCACGCTGTTCGAATGGGGGTTGGCGTCGATCGAGATGAGACCCATCCCGAGCATGCGAACCAGTTTGAGGATTCGTTTCCGTTGCTTGTTTAGAATCCGGAGTTTCGCGGGGACGCCGAGCTAGACCTTGGGGGTGAGCGCGAGGCGGTCGACCGCTTGAAGAAGGACCTGGAGGTTGAGGTTGAGTTTTAATTCGACAACAACCGGGGTTTCCTCTTCACGGACCGCGAGAACATCGCAGTCTTGGACCTCCCCCTTTACCTCGTAATTCTGAGACTCCAAAAACTGTTTGAGCGGGGGATAGAGGTCCGATTCCTTCATGCACGATCCGTCTGCGTTGGAGAATCACATCACTAGAAACAATGATTGGAGCGATGTGTGATGAGGAGCCTATCACCCTTTCATCGCTGTGATCAGGAGGAAGGAAAGTGAATCTATCAAGGATTGTCGGTCCGCCGCGGGGGAGCCAGGCTACCCCCGCGACAGAAATGACCGAGAAGAGACTTTGGAATCTAGTGTCGAGATCGTTCTCGCCAGCGTGACATGAACCGGAAGATGTCCTTTCCGGTGGTGCGGTTGTCGCCATCAAAGTCGAGCAACACACCCCCATCGATACGTTCCCGAATCAGGTCGATGAGATCTCGATGTTCGACCTCACCATCTTCGTTCAGGTCCATATTGTCTTCCGAAACGATCTGTATCTTTGCCGCGATTGGAACACCTAAGAGTGTGCAGTAAGAAACTTTCACAAAGTCGCCGGGAATGAGATCCACCAGGACGATTGGCTCGCCGGAGGCGTCTTTGATCTGGGTCACCGAAAGTGTGTGAACCTCCACGATTCCGACAGTCAGCGTTCCGGACTCAATGTTCACATCGTTCACCATGCCACGAAGCAACGAATGGCACTCTTCGCTGGTCTTCTTGCGGTGGACCTTGATAGCGGTGATGACCGGTCCGGTTACCGGGCCAAACGCGGAGATGGCGGGTCCGGTCGCGGGACGGCCTTTGACTTTGACATAATCGCCAACCAGGAGATCGTCGAACTCGATATGTCCATTGTGAACGCTGCGGTATTCTGTCTTTTCGGTGGTTAGAACTAAAACACTGTTCACCACCATCTGCGCGAGATCGAGGTCGATCTCGGAAATCCTACCATCGACTCGGGCGAAACGATTCTCACTCGACTTCTCCTGAATCTTAGTCGCCAATGGTGGGCCTTCGCGGTTTCCACAGTATTCGACTTTGACATAATCACCAACTTCGAGATCCTCCAACTCGCCTGAGTGCGAACGACTTTTGTCATCATGAGGGTCGCGAAGATCGATCCGTGTTTCTTCATCGGTGCGGATGAGAACCACGCCGACGACCAAGGTCCCCGAGGCGGGATTGAGTTGGGAGATGAAACCTTCCAGTTTCTTTTTCTTACAATGGCGGTCATCACCTTCCCCCTCATCGTCATCGTCATCGTCGTCATCATCATCCCCTTCGTCGTGTTCGGAGTTCTTGAGTTGGATCACCTTTTGTGCATGGACGATTCCCCAACCCCGGCGAATCCCTTTGACTTCGACCCGATCCCCATTGGACAGGTCTCTTAAACGAATGGGCTCCTCGTTCAGGTCAAAGATGTCTGTGGATCCATCAACTTTGATGACCTTCCCTTCGACCACGAAAGTTTTCGAGAAAGAGTTTAGCCAATGAATCGTTCCCCGAACTTCAATCTGATTCCTTTCGTGACGGTCCGATCCATGATCATCCGATTTTGAGCTGTCCGCATTAGCCGGACCAACAATCGAGCCCACGAGAATCAGGACCCAAGCGGTGATAACTCCGCGTGCATGCCACATGACAAGACCTCCATTTTCTTATGTCGTTTTCGACAGACGATTTGGCGCCCCACCCGAACCAGACCCAATCTCCAGGTCGTGGTTCACATGGGTCACCAGATCTCCTACTTCGATCTGGAATCTTGGCGAGCGAGTCTTACGAAAATCAGACGAGGGCGAGTAGGGCTTATTCAGAATTTTGGTGAGGGGTCTGAGGAAGCCACATTGTAAAAAGTATGTTTAACACGAAAAACTTGCTAAGTCAACTATGGATGAACCTGTGAGGAGGTTGTCAAATCTCGGAAAGAAGTAAGAATTAGTTGCTTATTCTTGGGGTCGAATAGGAAATCTTTCTTCAAACCCGGCATCGGAGGTAATATTGGGGGATTCGTGCTTTGTCTGGGAACCATCTTTTGGCCAGGCGCCGATACCAGATCCTGTAGTACACCAGATCCAACAGGAGATAGAACTTCTGGAATCCATGAACCTTAATACGGGTGATTGCTGAGTCTCGCGCGATCAGGAGAGATCTCATAGGAATTTCGTGAGCTCCCATCGAAACCTTATAATAATAATGTCCAGGTCCTGCTTCGATTTCGCGGATTCCATTTCGAATAGCCCAGTCGATCAGGCTGTGGACCGCGATGATCCCAATTCCTCGTTTTCCCCATTCCTCCCCGACCCTCCTCACAGTGATTCGCCAATGCATTCTGGTTCCTGAGGTGAAGTAGAATTGGTAACCAATGACTTGATCTCCGGCGACAATTTTCAACAGCACCGGTTTCCAATCTGTGTCCCGACAGAACTCATGGATCAGATCAAGGTTGAATTCTTTGCTGTGGGGTGTTTCAAGAAAATTCCCGGATTGGGCTAGGAATTCAGTGCTCTGACCATAAAGGGATTGGAAAAAGGCTTTCTCGTTCAGGATCTTATCGAGGGTCGTCATTCCTTCGACACGCACCGGTCCGACCGAGCCTTCTATCTGGCGGATCTTTCTTCGCAGATTCTGCCTCCGGTCTGAAGTTAGATCCTGGAGATAGGCATCGAGATCGGATGGTAAATGGAAAATTGCGTGATATCCCATCTCGGTCTCATTTGCAATGCGAAGTGGTATCTCACTCTCCTTCGTGCACCTCTTGAGATCGTGAAGAGAAGCAAAAGTGAAAGCGAGTTGACCGCATGAGAAGACATCTGCGTCTTCATCCTCAAACATGTATTTGAGTGCAGCGGAAAAAATACGATGCGCATAGTCGCTCTGGATTGGTGGGTGCAAGACGCAGGCTGTGTAGATCGAGTTGACGAATCGCACCACACGCAGTGTGCATAGACCCGCGCGGACGGTGTCGATGTATAGGGGGAGTACACCTACAATTCTATTGTCCTCGCGAAACACAAGGACCGACAAATCCTTCTTATCGCCATAAAATTTCCACCAACTACGGCACCAACCATAGGTCAAGTAGATGCTATTTGAGCTCAGGCGATTCCAATCCTCTTCGATGGATTCGAGAGTCTTGAAGGACCGGTGCACCTCAGTTTCAATATTGTCGCACATTGCATCATGATCCAAAGCAGGGGAGCCTTTACTCAAGTTATCTTATCACCAACCCACACAGATAAGCAGTCCAGGAAGAGGGGGCGTGGGATCTTTCTTCCGCGTAGGATACATGAAAAGGCCAGACCCTATCGATTTTTCTGTATGGGCACCCCGATTTCAGCTTGACCGGGTATATTTGAGACCTAGAATCGGGGTCACTTCCAGCCCTACTCGAAGAGTCTTCCAGGAGCCATCATGGTAAATGCGACCGACCTTGAGTTGAAGTGTGTGGATTTTCTGAAGGACAACAAGCGCCTTTACGCTCACAAAGCGCGGCGTAAAAAGATCTCACTCATTCAAGTTGAGGTTCGGAACAACCATCGTTCTGGAATTCGAATCCAACTGGATGACTCCCACTTGATTTCAGGTAACCAATCTCTTCGCGTTGAAAAACCATCCCTCATCATCCGCAAGTTCTCCGAGTTTACCTGGGATTTTTTGCTTTGGCTCATTCTTGATTTCCATCCGATTCTATCAGCTATCGATCTCATCTTCCTCCTTTGTGGGCCACTGTACAACGGAAGATTGAAAAGACAGCTGCGACTTCTTACCGACGGTGAATTGATATTGAAGAGCGGTGAGACTAAGAAAATCCTTCTCGGTTTCAGGGGCCTTACGGGTGAACCCGAACAGCTGAAGTTGGTTTACGATGCGGAAGGCGTAGAAAAGAGGGAAGTCGTTTCCGACATCGAATAATCAGACTGGACCATTCCCCATCTCCTCAATTGAAAACTGGGGTTACAATCTAAATCCAAACCGGATGATCGACGCCAAGTCCCTCAAACCCTCGCGCCAAACTTTTCTGGTCCGATCCATCGGCGTTCATGACCCACAACTCTGAGGGTTCTCCGGTTTGAGAACGGCAGAAAGCGATCTGCTCCCCATCGGGTGACCAGGCTGTTCGAAAATCCCAGATGCAAGCGAGACCTTTCGCGTCGGGCTCGCGATGTGTGAGGGTTTCAATCCCCCCCGTGAAGGGATCGAGGAGGAGAATCTCGGTTCCGCCTCGTGCGCGCTCGGCTTCGTACTCACGATTAAAATGGTCTGTATCCGGGCGGTCGGTCTGGAAATCCCAGGCGGTTCGCGAATCGTGGAGAGTTTGGGTGAAAGTGCAGACTTGCTTGTTTGGCGACCACCTCGGCATGTTCGATCCGCTCCCGCGAGTCTTCGGCCCGCCATAGGAGGTTCCAAACCAGTGGCGCTGACCCTCGGTCACCTTGTGGTGGTCGGAGCCATCGGGACGCCCGATGCATAGATCGGCCCAATCGTGACCCGGATCGGTCTGGTGATGGCAGTCGAGATAAAGCAACCACTGGCCATCGGGAGACCACACGGGTCCGAAATAGAGATGCGCGGGATCGGAGGCGAGAATTTTCCGGTCGGTTCCATCCAGATTGCAGACGACGATTTCATAACTCCGAATCCCGGTCGCGTGAAAAGCGAGTCGTTTGGCATCTGGGCTGAGACTGACCCCATAAGAAAAACCCTCTCCCTCATGAGTGATCTCATGCGGGTCAGAGCCATCGAGGTTCATCGACCAAACCCGTTGCTCCCCTTTGATGACCGGCCCGACCAGCATGCGTTCCTCCCCCGGCAGCAGCGCGATGGGGGGCATGTAAGGAGCATCCGGATCGCTCTTGGCGATCTCCTCGATTTCATCTGTGTCCAAACGATAAATCCATGTCCGCGAAAGGACATTCCCCTCCCAGGTCTTCGTCCCCTCGACACTCATGAGAACGACCCGGTTCCTATCTTCGAAAACCGGACCGACCCCCCAGCTCAATTGATCGGGAACCTCGAGTTTCAAAGGCCGCAGGTTGGAGCCATCGGAGTCGACGATGCCCAGCGTCCCTTTCTCGGGAACTTCGGCGCGCGAGCGGAAGAGGAGGCGGTGGGGTTTGCCGGAGGTTACTTCGGCCAAGGCACGCGAGGGAGTGAGGGCGGATGCGAGACCCGCGAGGGCGATCGATTGGGTGAATTGACGGCGAGATCGAAGTTTCATGACTGGGGCCTTCCAAACCAAAATCTGTTTATTCAGAGACTGTTCCCAACAAATAGTTCTTGAGAAACATTGGATCTTACAACCCAATGAGGCATCAATCGATCCGTTCGGGTCAAATGTCCTCACGATCATGGATTGGCACCAGACCAAGCCGCACCGGGTTGTAAGACCCGGCGCTACTCAAAAGCGTCCATTGAAAATGGACTTGGAACGGTCGACTTTGATTCTGGACTTACGCTTCATAGAAAAAAATTTCTTGACCGAAACATGTTCTATCTATAGAGTCTCGACAATCCAATGCTTCGATCACTTTTTATCGGTTGCCTGGTTGTCGTTGTCATCCTGATCGCTGTCGCGGCGGGATTCGGTTTCTATGTCTACCGACAATTCCAGTCGGTTTTTGAGATCCCTGTTGAGTTGGATCAGCCTTCGGTCCTCGTGGGAGAGGGGTTCCTATCCTCGGAGGTCCTCTTCTCCGACCCTGGGTTGGGGTCTGTTTTCCAAATCGCCCCGGTCGATTTCGATGGCGATGGAGTGCAGGATCTGGTTCTTGTGGGTTCGGTGGCTGCGGCGATTCTCGATGGATCATTCGAAAGCAAATCAACGATCACCTACTCCCAACCTCCCAACGCCAAAGTGATCCTGACCGACTTGGAACCGGATGGAACTTTCGAGTTTCTCGTGCGCGGCTCGTGGCAAGGTCCTGTCAGGGTGTTCGACCACGATGGGACGGAACGTTGGAGTTACTCCGGCGCCAGCGGCATCGATGATGCGGCGGCGGGGGATGTCGATGGAGACGGCGATCTGGAAGTGGTGGTCGGCATGAATGGCGGAGGCGGCATTCATCTGCTCGACTCCGATGGCTCGGTTCTCTGGACCCAATCGGATGGCAATGTGTGGAGGGTGGAGACTCTATCCCCCCAATCGGGAACGCGGTTGGACATCGTCCACAGCAACGCGGCCGGGCAGATCACGGTGAGGAGCGCCACCGGACAGATTCTCTCACAAATGTCGCCGGGCCCCTACTTTTCGGATTTCTCGAAAACAGAGTGGATCGACCTTGAGGGGAACGATCAACTCCTCTTGGCCGAGGACGATCAAATCTGGGTCTTCGACCGCGCGGGGAAAACCCTGGCCCAATGGAAGGCTCCCCTCGCCGGAGGTTTGGGCGAAGTGGAGGGGAGATGGATCGACTTCTCTGGCCGAGACTCCGCGCTCTTCGCCTGCCTGGTCACCTTCGACACATGGGGACGATCGATTCTTTATCTCTTCGATTCCGACGGGACAATTCTCTACCAAGAGGTACTTGGGACCGCCTGTTATTCGATCGAAAAACTGGACGGTGCTCTCTTGTTGGGCGGCAATGGGGAACTTCTTCGGTACCGGGTGACCGAGGCTGATACCGGTCCCTAGCCAGACAATTTTTTTGAGGGAGATGTATCATGCGCCATTTCATACCGCTGCTGGGAACTCTATTCATCGCTATTACTGCTCAGGGGTCAAATCTTCCCGATTTCCCATTCGTCTACGCACACGGAAAAGCCAAAATAGAAGTCACGCCGGATATTGCGACGATCTCGTTTCACATTGAGGAGTTTTCCGAGGACGCCACGAAAGCGGAGAGTATTGTCCGTGAGCGTAGCATTGAAGTTCTCGCATTTGTTTCCCAGCAAGAAGTGAAGAAAGAAGACATCACCGCCTACGAAATCGACAAGCGCGCGGCTCGGGAGATGAAGGACTACGAAGAGCTCAACATCCTTGGCTACGAGATCAATCGCCGAATCGAAGTCATTCTCCGCGATCTGAAAAAATATGAAACGTTCGCCAAAAAACTTCTCTCGCTTCCGAATGTGACGAACCTCGACACAACCTTCAATCGAACGAACCGGAAAGAAATCGAAAGCGAACTGGTGGCGAAGGCTTGCGAGGACGCTCGGGAACAGGCTCGCCAAATGGCCGTGGGATTTGGGGTCGAACTGGGCCCGGTCTTTGCGGTCTCGCGAAGTGGATTCCAGGATATGGCAACCCAGTTTGGTGTGGGGATGGATGAAGTGAGATATCAAGCCATGTTCGATTCGAT
>JAJDBZ010000126.1 GCA_029261095.1 Candidatus Omnitrophota bacterium
CGAGAGTGATTACGACTTCGGGTGGGAGTTGTGCATCACCTGTCTGGGTGAAAACAGCAGCCTTTGCTCACGGTGCGAAAGCCGTTTTCTCGACACCGAGTTCGCCGTTATCGACGCGACCGAGGAGGTAGGCGCAGAAGATCTCTCGCTTTGCGAGGATTGTTATCACGAATACCAGAAAGAACAGGAGGAAAACGAAGATGAAGATACAAATGACGCCGAAAGCCTACTGGCATCTCCAGTGGCTTTGTCACCGGACGCCCAGTGAAGTCTCTTGCATGGGAGTCCTGAGCCCCGAGGCCAAGTGTTTCCGAATCCAGGACGTGGTCCTGGTCAAACAGGAGGTTTCCGAGATGCATGTTGATCTGAACATGGAGTGGTGGGCCGACAAGCAGGTTGAACTCTTTGAGCAGCAAAACATTCAACCTTGGCAAACCAGCGCCTGGATTCATACACACCCCTCGGGCGTGAATGAACCCTCGAACGTTGACGAACAAACCATGCGGGAAAGTTTTGGGAGCTGGAGTTTCGCGGTCATGATCATCCTGACCAAAGCCGGAAAATTCTATGCCCGAGTGGACCTTGCGCACCCATTCCCGAACGGGACCAACCTGAGGTTCTCGATCCCCAGCGAAATCGAGATTCTCTGGCAGTGCAAGTCTATGGAACCAGTTTCCAAAAGAGATCTTGCCCTCTGGGAATCGGAGTTCACGGAACTGGTTTGTGAGTCCGGTTTCTCAATGTTCCAGACTGGTTTCGACTCATTACCAAAGGAGGAACTTCACTCTAAGAAGAACGGCTCGAAGAAACGAGTCAATGACGAGATTCTAAGCGATCAGGAGGACGATTATGTTGAAATCTGCAACCGATACGGAATGGATCCCGCCGATCCCCAAAGCTACGAGGCGGTCTACGGCTACTGGCCATCCCCCGGAGACCTTGAGTTCCTCGGTTATCCCGATGCCTGCGGATACTGGGACTAATGAGCGGCATCTGCGCAACGCTTCGATCATCGATCAGGATCGGATCAACCGCTTTCCGGTCTGTATCGTCGGGGTGGGCGCTATCGGATCTCATTTAGCCGAGATCTTGGCCAAACTGGGAGTCCAAGAATTCACCCTCATCGACTTTGATGAAGTGGACACCGTCAACCTTGGAGTCCAGGGGTTCTACGAGCAAGAGGTGGGACTTTCAAAAGTGGATGCGGTCTCCCACCGACTTCAATCCATCTGCAAGAATGTGGAGGTTACTGAGAACACGTCCGAGTACGCACCCGGTCTGGTTCCCTCGCAGTCTGTGGTCTTCAGCTGTGTCGACTCGATGAAAACCCGGCGGCAAATCTTTCGCCATTTCTGCGAGAAGGATTGGTCGGTTCTTTTCGACGGCAGAATGGCTGCGGAATCTCTCCGGGTCTTCTGCGTGGAGCGGGATCCGGAGTTCCTCTCAATCTGCCGGGATTCTCTGTTCCCCGAACACGAATCCTACCGGGAAGCCTGCACCGCGCGGGCTACCATCTACTCGGCCATGATGGCCGCCGGGATCTTGTGTGCCCAATTCAAGAAGTGGGCGATGCGGCAGATGCCGGAACCCCACATCCACTTCGATCTGTTCGGAATGGACCTGTTTCGTTGAAGCCTAGGAGACAGATCAAAAACACTCAAAGAAAGGAGGTGAAACCCCATGCCAGAAACTCAACCCATCAAAATCAAGATGCTGATGGCCAAAGAAACCCGCAACACGGTCCGCTACAACGCCGACCCTGGAGATGATTCAGCGGCGATTGATTCGATCTATCTGAAGAAGTTTGCGTTGAATGGCGTACGGCCGGAGACCATTGAAGTGATCGTTCAGATTATTCAGTAAGCCTGGTATCCCCTCTCATTATGTTCCAAGTGCAGCATTTCTAAGACAGGTGCCATTCCTGGCTCTATCTCCAGAAATATTAGCTGGGAATGGTGCCTTTCTCTTTTTCAGAGGGGGTTCAACCGAATTCCATGACAAGGCCACCTCATGTCAAAACCGACGCTGAGCGGACATCGTCTCCATTCCAACCCGGTCCTGTCCGTTCAGGTTCTATTTGCACTTTTCACTTAGCCAAACTTGGACTCAGTGCACGTTGGGATCCAGTTTGGTGGGCGCTGCAATCTTTGCGCCTGCACTCTTAGAAGTTCCGCCTCTAAGATGCTAAACCAGACTGTCGCAGTCACCCGGACGGAACGTTTAGACCGAAGCAAATCGATTCATGTCCTCTTCTATTCTCTGGATTTCTTCTAGACCATCCTCGAAGTCTATTTATTAGGTCGCCCGCCGCTAAATCTCCTCTTGAGTTGCTTCGAACGTGGGTAGACCGGGAAAACGTTAATCAACTTCACCATACGTAACCAAGAAAAGAAACGAACCCCTGGCTTGACCCCAAAAGGAGGCTGGGCGAAACTGGGGCTAATGATCGAATTTGGTCCGCTTTGTCTGGGGAAAATTTTTGATGAAATCCTGATCTCTAGTTTCCGTATATTGCGATCAGAATTACAGACAAGGTCATGGGAAAGGAACCTATTCAATGTTTCAAAAACACATAGTGTTAGTCCTCCTTCAGGTAATGATCTCTGTAGTTCTAGTCTCAGAGGGGTTCACTGGAGAGTTAGATCCCCCTCCTGGCCCTGTAATGTCCACAATGAAGCCGCTAGACGAAGTGGAACCGCGAGTTTCTGTCAATTCCTTGGAGGGAAACTCATCCGCGGTCCATGTTATCGACCAACCCGGATCGTATTACCTTGTGGGCGATTTGACTGGTGAACCTGGGAAGAATGGGATCGAAATATCTTCCGATAATGTCAGTTTGGATCTGAACGGTTTCTCTCTAGTGGGGGTAGATGCCTCATTGAGCGGAGTGATTGTCACCGAACCAAGAGAAAACATCATCATACGAAACGGATTCATTCGAAACTGGGGAGAAGACGGTATCAATGGGCGAGAAACCATAAATGGTCTAATTCTTAAATTAGTTGTGGCCTCTGACAATGTTCGCTTTGGGGCATCCTGTAAGGATGGGTTTTCGGTCCTTGAATGCCAATTCTTACGAAATCGTGTTCACGGATTCATTGCTGGTGCGTTTGGACTCATTCAGTCATCTGTTTTTGTCGGTAATGACAGCGACGGCGTGAACGCTAACTCAAATACAGAGGTCATTGATTGCGTATTTGAGTCGCACGGGGCCACGGCTTGTTTTGTCTATTTTAGCGGGCTCATGAAAAACTGTACTTCCCGAGCGAACAACGTTGGTTTCTGGACGGTTCAACAAGGAACGGTCGAGAGTTGTCTCGCTAACGATAATAATGAAGGGATCACCGTAGGGGAGAATTCGCGGGCACTTAACAACTTTGCGTTCAACAATAATAAAGGGATAAAATGTGACGCGGCAGGTGTCCACATCGAAGGAAATACACTTACAAAGAATAGAGTTGGAATATCAGTCACGGGTCGCGGAAATCTTATCTTGAAGAATCGGGCGACGAACAGTGAAACCACTAATTTTGACATCGGTCCCGACAATACTTACGGGCCAATCGTTGATGCTTCGGGTGTCGGCGAGCTGGGCTTGAACTCAAACGGCGCCCATCCATTCGCCAATTTCTCATATTAGATGCGGTCCTATCAGATGAAATTGAAAATGGTGATCACTTTCACAACCGCGATGCTCCTCATGGGCACTGCGTATGGACAATCAAACATTGACCCATCTAATCGTTTCTCGTGGGCTGAGAATTCTGGATGGCTAGATTGGTACAGCGCTGGTGGAAGTTCAAGCGGAGTTCGGGTTGCCGACACATACCTGGCTGGATTCATTTGGGGTGAATTTCGATCCCTCAACTCGGCGACTATTCGGCTTAGCCTGGGGAGAAAACATCGGGTGGATTAATTTTGGGAGCAACTCATCCACTGGACTTGCATCAATTGATGAGTCAGGAAATCTAATGGGCGAAGCCTGGGGAGAGAATATTGGCTGGATTGTGCTTGAGACTCATGCGGGGGTGCGCTTCAATTTAGGACCCATCCAAACTCCTACGCCGACACAGACTTTGCAGCCAACACCTACCCCCACGCTGACGGCACTGCCAAATTTTCAAGTTGATGATCGGTTTGATGCCCCTAAACTTATCACCTTGTTGCGTGAACTCACGGTAAAGGTTGTGCCGCCTCCA
>JAJDBZ010000127.1 GCA_029261095.1 Candidatus Omnitrophota bacterium
CGAGAGTGATTACGACTTCGGGTGGGAGTTGTGCATCACCTGTCTGGGTGAAAACAGCAGCCTTTGCTCACGGTGCGAAAGCCGTTTTCTCGACACCGAGTTCGCCGTTATCGACGCGACCGAGGAGGTAGGCGCAGAAGACCTCTCGCTTTGCGAGGATTGTTATCACGAATACCAAAAAGAACAGGAGGAAAATGAAGATGAAGATACAAATGACCCCGAAAGCCTACTGGCATCTCCAGTGGCTTTGTCACCGGACGCCCAGTGAAGTCTCTTGCATGGGAGTCCTGAGCCCCGAGGCCAAGTGTTTCCGAATCCAGGACGTGGTCCTGGTCAAACAGGAGGTTTCAGAGATGCATATTGATCTGGACATGGAGTGGTGGGCCGATAAGCAGGTCGAACTTTTTGAGAAACAGAACGTTCAACCCTGGCAAACCAGCGCCTGGATTCACACGCACCCTTCGGGGGTGAATGAACCCTCGAACGTTGACGAGCAGACTATGCGGGAGAGTTTCGGGAGCTGGAGCTTTTCCGTCATGATCATCCTCACTAAGGCTGGGAAGTTCTATGCCCGAGTGGACCTTGCGCACCCATTCCCGAACGGGACCAACCTGAGGTTCTCGATCCCCAGCGAGATCGAAGTTCTCTGGCAGAGTAAGTCTTTGGAACCTGTCTCTAAAAGCGATCTTGCCCTCTGGGAGTCGGAGTTCGCGGAACTGGTTTGTGAATCCGGGTTCTCAATGTTCCAGACTGGTTTCGACTCATTACCAAAGGAGGAACTTCACTCGAAGAAGAACGGCTCGAAGCAACGAGCCACCCAGCAACTGGAAGACACAGAAGAGGAGAATGATTATGTGGAAATCTGCAACCGATACGGAATGGATCCCGCCGATCCCCAAAGCTACGAGGCCGTTTATGGTTACTGGCCATCCCCCGGAGACCTCGAGTTCCTCGGCTATCCCGATGCTTGCGGATATTGGGATTGAGGAGCGTCACCTTCGCAATGCCTCGATCATCGACCAGGAGCGGATCAATCGCTTCACAGTCTCGATCGTCGGGGTGGGCGCAATCGGCTCTCACCTGGCCGAGATCCTGGCCAAACTGGGAGTCCAGAAATTCACTCTCATCGACTTCGATGAAGTGGATTCGGTCAACCTTGGAGTTCAGGGGTTTTATGAGCGGGAGGTTGGAATCCCCAAGGTCCATGCAGTTACCCTAAGGCTCAAGGCCATCTGCCAGGATGTTGAAGTAATTGAGAACACCACTGAGTACACTGCCGATCTCATTCCCACGCAGTCGGTGGTCTTCAGTTGCGTCGACTCGATGAAAACCCGGCGGCAAATCTTTCGCCATTTCTGCGAGAAGGATTGGTCGGTTCTTTTCGACGGGAGGATGGCTGCGGAGTCCCTGCGGGTCTTTTGCGTCGAGCGGGATTTAAAGTCCATCTCAGAATATCGAGATTCTCTGTTTCCTGAACACGAATCCTACCGGGAAGCCTGCACCGCGCGAGCTACCATCTACTCGGCCATGATGGCCGCCGCGATCCTTTGTGCGCAGTTCAAGAAGTAGGCGATGGAACAGATACCCGACCCTCACATCCACTTCGACCTCTTCGGTATGGATCTGTTCCGCTGAAGCCTAGGAGGCAGATCCAAAACACTTAATGAAAGGAGGTGAAATCCCATGCCAGAAACTCAACCCATCCAAATCAAGATGCATTCGGTCAAAGAAACACGCAACACGGTCCGTTATAACGCCGACTCCGCCGATGATTCTGCGGCGATTGATTCGATCTACCTGAAGAAGTTTGCATTGAACGGGGCGCGGCCGGAGACCGGAGACCATTGAAGTGATCGTTCAAATCGGCGAGTAAGTCACTTCTCCTCTTAAATTCTCCTTACAAATGCATCTCTCTATCACAGGCGCCATTCCTAGGTCATTCTAAACCGATTGCCGGGGATGGTGCCTTTTTTTGCTGTTTAAGGAGGGAGACAGGTTTTGCGAACCGGTCGACCTGGTCCGCATCCCTTTCGACACCACCTCCCTAACCTATTGGAACTGCAATACTTACAATCATCCTTCTGCCGACAAACAGTCTTCGCCTCCGGCCAAGGGGCCCTTTTCGGGGCCCTTTTGCACCAATGATTGGGCCGCCTTCTCCGCTTGCGATAGCTCGACCACATTCGATGTGGAGTTGATCCACCGCTCGCGGTAAGGTTCCAATACTCGGTCGATCCTCGCCACCACCTCTTCCCGAAACATCTTTTGGAGCGAATCGGGATCGAAGATGATGTAGTGGTTCCAATCCACTACGCTTGTATTCGGTGGCTTGTGACCTCGATAGACTGCGAGTGAATCGGCGTGCCATCTTCTCTTGAACCATTCGGACCGCAGAACTCGTCGCAGTCCATTAGGCTCGACATTCAAACCAGGCCGCCATTTGTCACGGTAGCGAGTAAAGGCTTTCCAATACGATGCCCGCTTGTTCGTAACCAAGACCGGGTCTGTCAACGATGGGTCTTGTCGACGCTTTGCTTCACTGAGAATGTCTCGTACCAAAGCCGGAATCGGGATCGTCCGATCGGAATGGACCGTCTTGACTTCCCGCCCCGTGATCCGAACGAGTCCGTGATCTAAATCGACATCCGCCCATTGAAGCTTGCGGACTTCGGACAATCTCAGACTGCACAAGGCGCAGAGAGCAACACCGGCAAGAATGTTCCACCCGAAATCACGGTCACGAAGGAAAAAGAGAAACTCCGCTGCATCCTCAAGTGAAAGCGAGTCCCTTCGAGTTCGACGATTTCCTTCTTGTCCTTTTGGTAACCGGAATCCTTGGGTGAAGTCATGACACTGCTCGGGCTAGTTTAGCGAAGCCCACCTTGCAGCCATCGAAAGGACACGAGACTTCAAGTTGATGGTGGACCGTGAGTTTCCAGATTCCGCCGCGTCATTAGCATACTGCTGAAGATGCTGAAGGCGAAGCTCACTCCAATACGCAAGGCCGTGTGAATCCGCCCATCGGACGAACTGGCGCACCCGAGGCCAGTAATCCGATTTGATGGTGGCTTCACGACAGGACAACCGCTTTCGCCATTCGAGGAAGCAATCCGAAATCGTGAGATGCGATGCCGGATCGATTTCTTCTCTACCAAAGAATTGGTGATTAGCTTTCTCAACCGCCTCGACCAAAGACATTGCCTTGAACTTCTTGCGATGCCTTCCGGTCGAGTCGTTCAAGTTGGCTCTCCACCGACCGGGCTCCATTTCCCAAAGGGAAAACTTGCGTCCCACCGTTTCGGGAGAAACTCCTCGGACTGAATAATTGCGCTTCCGATGGGTGACCCAATAGTCGCCAATTTTGAATCCTACCCTCTTTGTCAAAGATCTCACCATGAGATACCTCCTTTTTTTCGGAGGCTCCCTGGCCACGTTCGACGGGGAGAATACCACAGGCACGATCCAGCGCCACTATGACGGCATTCGACCAATAGCCATTAGAAAGGCCTTTCAGGCCGTAGTCACGCACAAGTCTTTCGAGTTTAATTTTCCCCTTGAATAACCCTTTCAATTCCTCAGTCGTCAGAAACGTATCGCGTGGTATGGTCTTCATGACTCGACCCCTTCCGATGTTTTGAAAGAGGTTTCGACAAGAAGAAGGTAATGTTTGAAATCGGTCAACGAAGGAGTAATCCAGCGCGCTCTTGAACCCCCTGTGCTTGATTGTTGGTCAGAAGTTCTCGTATCAAGGTACCCATGGAAAGATCTGCCTGAAAAACAGCCTGTTGTGTTTGAGCGTCCATGATACCGCTAGAACGAAGAACATCTCTTCATGGTCGCCACCCCCACAGGGAATCTGGACAGGCGAAAGGTCTACGGGGGGCGATTAAACTGAAAGGAACTTCTGGTTGGTAATCAAGGGGTCAGGTAGCGCGGAAGATTGCCGTAAGAAAAAGTAAATGTCAGGAGGGGGCACAACGTGCCCCCTTAAATCTCGATTCGTTTTCCGTTTAAGACGGACAAGGTCCTAAGATTTGGTCACATTGACAGCTTTGGGACCCTTATCCCCACTAGCGACCTCGTATTCGACTTGGTCGCCTTCTTGCAAAGACTTAAAGCCTTCGGTGCCCTGAATCTCCGAATGGTGAACGAATGCGTCCTCTCCGCCATCGTTAGGCGTGATGAACCCAAAGCCTTTCTCGTCTTTGAACCATTTCACGGTTCCAGTAGTCATAATATTTCTCCTTCTTTCTGTGGTAGGAAACGACGATTCAAAAACGACCTGGAGAGAGCACTGAGGTTTCTCTGGCTAGAGATAGGGGTACAACCTGGATGATTACTATGTCTTGCTGCTGAAACTCGTTTTTCTGACTTCTCTTCTTCGTACCGAAGTGAATCTTCAACCACTACTATCCAGTCTAACCCGTGATTTCTATCTGTCAAGGCTTTATTTTTTTGTCAAAGATATGAAGGAATAAGTGGTGTCCTGCTTTCCTACTGTGGGCCAAATTACCGTGAAACAGCGGTGTTTGGATTATCTTGGAGGGTGGCCGATCGCGGAGTGAATGTCATTCACACGATCCTCGGCGCATCCCACCTCCCCCGGGGGTACAACATATCTTGCTGGAATCACTTTGGAGGACATCACCCCGATTGAGAGAGAGATCTTCATCAGATCGTCGACCTTCATATCCACTGGGTGAACGGAGTCGGCCGGGGCGAAGACAACCGCACCGGACATCGGCAGCGGCGCAGTGGGCACATAGACAATCCGACATGTCTCTCCATTGAAACGGTATACCTGATCCGAGACGAGCAAACCGAGGAATCCAGATCCACCTTTTGGTCCCAAGGTGAAGTAGACGACCTTCGTATCCTGCATCTTGTCCGTAGGATCGTGTTGGAGCATCTCAACGACCTGCGCGACCGGTCTATAGAGAACGTTGACGAGTGGGATTCGCTCCACCGCGGCATTGAACGTCAGTTCGAATCTCTTCTTCCCGATCGATTTCAGCAAAGCGCCCAAAAGCCAGATGGAAATCAGAACAATTGTCCAGCCGAGTATGGTTGCCACGGTCGGATCGGTGACAAAGCGAAGTCCCAACTGGAACAATGCCTTGCCCACAGAACTTTCTGGACCGAGCCACCCCCTGAGTAACCCTCCACACCAAGCCATGATGCCCACGGTGATTACAATCGGGAGTAGGGCAAACAAACCAGCGAGAAATGTGGAAAGGATCCCAGTTTTCCAAAGCCACCGGAAGGCACGTGTCATCATCATACTCCTTCCTCCCGGGTATTGTCTTCCGCCTCATGGACTCAAAGTTCCGACCTATGCTTAGAAAGCGTTCAATATACGGTCTTGATCCTAATAAACGCGATTCGCTTCACTCCCACATTTAGTCAAGAATTCCATCCCAAAAGAAGAGTCGGCCGTCAACAGCCTTCACCGCTTTGACTTCACCGTCTTGGGAGACGATCAAGCCAATCGCCTGTTCACATTCATGGCAAACTGAAAAGACAGACTGGTGGCGTAGTCCCCATCGGTCACAGGGATGCTCGCTCCCCGTCAGCGCATTTTCCACGATCGATCCTTCGGTTAGCAGCAATGGAAATCGGACTCCAAAACCCTGAATACTTAGATGACCATCGAGAAGGACCGCTCCATCGACCGCCGCCAGCATGCTGATTTGGCTCATACCTCGAATCAACTGTCGACTCGTGCGGCGGAGAGCGAGTTTATCCCGACCTCTTTCCAATTCCGCGGCATCGTCCAAGTCGGAATAAGGTCCTCGCAGCAAGTCATCAGGGGCTTTATATGCAATCATCTTCTCCACAAGGCCCACGTGATCGGACACGGTATAAGTGATATGGGCGACCATTTCATCCAAATTCCCACGTGCGATCACGACACTCCCGCCGTGATGTCTGAGTCGGATTTTCTCGAGTATGGCCAAGATGGATGTTGTGTATATGTTGAGCAATGACCGCTGTCCTGTAGCACCTTCCTCGTTTGAGTTCAATAATTCCTGATACCGAGGGGATTGCTTGAGATCATCGATCAGATCGGAAAAGAAGATTCCCAGTGGATTCTGCAAATTCTGGAACGGGTTAACTTGGGGTATGATGATCTGCCCGTCCCGTAAACGCACGAGGCCAGTTCGACCTTGGGAGATTGTCAGCGCTCCCGGTCCATCGATCGTGATCGTCAAGCAATCGGGTGGGAAGTCCGTGGATTGAATCGGGACCGCCGGTGGATCGCCAGCGGAGTGTTGCACCCATGCATGGCCGTATTCGAAGAATCCCCAAATGCAAAGCCAATCGTCCATCTCGTGACAACCGATTACCGTTTGGTCACGCTCGGTCACGGGCGACAGTCGAACCAGTTCGTCATCGGTCAGCACCACAGAGGGGTTGGTGAGCAGCAACGCCCCCTCGGGAATGTCTTCGATAGAAGCATAGGCAATGACACAATGGACTGGGCGCTGCTCGCTCGTCCGGAGAGAAGCGTGATAGCAGGTCTCTAGCAATCTTTGCAAGATGCGATCATCCGGCAGAGTAAATTGCCGATCGGGAACAGTTTCCCAGCGAGTCTTAATCCCGTCCAGCAAATCCTTTGGGAAGGTGTATGGGGTCATAAGGTTTATCCTCTATTGGAGGTGGCGCTAGTACTCCGGCGGTGTCGAGAGATTCTCACCCCCGACCGCCATTGTCTCGTAGAAGATGTTCAACAAGCCGCGTGCCCTCCTGCCGTTTCCGTTCCGCGGCCTCACTCTCCCGAGCGGTCTTCTGAATAATTAAATCCGGATCGATTGAACTCCTTGTCTGATTGGGGTCGGCTTCTGATTGAATTGCACCACCTTCCGATTCCCAGTTCTCCATTCCAGCTGTTTTGTGTGGAGGCGAAGGTGGTGATTCCTTGGGCCTTAAGTTGGCCCCTCTCGCTTTACCGTTACGGGGGGCCTGGCTCACGAACGCGCTCAAGAGTTCGATCGGCATCGGAAAGACAATAGTGGTGTTGTTCTCAGAGCCGACCTCGGCCAGCGTTTGAAGGAATCGCATCTGCATGGCCATGGGGTAACCTTCGATGGTTTTCGCCGCGTCCCGCAACCGTCCTGACGCTTGAAACTCCCCTTCGGCATGAATGACTTTCGCGCGGCGTTCGCGTTCGCTTTCCGCTTGCCGAGCCATGGCGCGCTGCATCGTTTCGGGTAAGTCCACATGTTTGACTTCAACGGCCGAAACCTTGATGCCCCATGGATCCGTTGTCTTGTCAATCATTTCTTGCAGTCGATGGTTGATCTTGTCTCGGTCCGCGAGAAGTTCATCGAGTTCCGCCTGACCGAGTATGCTACGAAGGGTGGTCTGAGACACTTGACTGGTGGCATACAAGTAATCTTCGACCTGGAGCACCGCCAGCATGGGATCGGTCACACGAAAGTAAACCACCGCATTGACCTTCACCGACACGTTGTCGCGCGTGATGACATCCTGAGCTGGGACATCGTCGACGTAGGTTCGCATACTGACCCGAACCATCCTTTCGACCGGCCAAAAGACCATAATCATTCCAGGTCCCTTGGGAGTCTTCCGCACCCTCCCGAGCCGGAACAGGACTCCACGCTCGTATTCGTTAAGGATTCGGATACAACTCAACAAATACAAGGCCGCGAGAGCCACAATAAAGATTGGGATGTAGATCGTTGGGATAATCATGAAAGTTTCTCCTTTCTCTTGTATAGAAGACCAGGTAGGTTCTAACCTGGCTGTCATACGTAATACTGGAAGCGGTTCTTTTCATGAGGCTTAACAGCGAGTTCCCTCATCGGTGCTCGTTGGAACTGTTCCAGCAGGCTTATCTGTAAGGGCTCCAGGGAGGCCACGCACCACCTGCTCCCCATCAGAACTGTGGAATGTATCCCAAGAAAAAAAGTGTCAGGAGAGACACTATAGCAACCCCTAAGCCGCCGCTGGGCAAGTAGCCATAATCTTCGCTGTGAGGCC
>JAJDBZ010000128.1 GCA_029261095.1 Candidatus Omnitrophota bacterium
GGCTTTGCCGGTTAGGGTCGTCACCCAATAGCGATGAAAAGGTCGCCGAAATGGGTGGCGGTGGTTATGTTTACAATTTTATGCAGGAGTTAGAACGATGAAGGTAAAACCATCGGTTAAGGCTATTTGCGATAAGTGTAAGGTGATCCGCCGTCGCGGTGTGGTTCGAGTTATATGCAGTAATCCGAGACACAAACAACGACAAGGCTAAAGGACCGGCATGGCCGGTTTTTCCGCTTCTCAAAAGGGTTGAATAGAACCTCGAGAGTTGCGGCTCAAACGTAGGAAGTATTAAGTTTTTTGTAGGAGAAAGTTTTCAATGGCGCGTATTTCAGGTATCGACCTTCCACGCGAAAAGCGCATCGATATTGGACTGACCAGCATTTTTGGAATTGGGCGCAAGCTCGCTCTGGATATCCTCGGCAAGGCCGGAGTGGCCATCGAAACCCGAGTCAAAGACTTGAGCGATCAAGAGGTCAGCAAAATTGCTTCGGTGTTGCAAAGCGAGTACGTAGTCGAGGGAGATCTTCGTCGGCAAGTCCAAATGAACATCAAACGTCTGATGGACATCGGCTGCTACCGAGGTTTGCGGCATAGACGAGGATTGCCCGTTCGTGGACAGAGAACTCACACCAACGCTCGGACTCGAAAGGGACCGAGACGTACAGTGAGTGGTAAGAAAAAATAACCAATAGGTTTTTGAATCATAAAACGGTTGGACTGAACACCAGGAGGATCGAGTAAATTGGGTAAAAACGCACCACGTGGCCGGGTAAAAAAGGTTAAGAAGAACGTCCCCAAAGGGGTCGCCCACATCCGAGCCACCTTTAATAATACGATCGTTTCGATCAGCGATTCGACCGGCAACACTCTCGCCTGGGCGACCGCTGGCGGAATGGGTTTTCGCGGCTCCCGTAAAGGAACACCTTTCGCAGCGCAGGTGGCTGCCGAGACCTGTGCCAAGAAAGCCATGGAGCATGGTGTTCGGTCAGTCGAGGTCCATGTGAAAGGCCCCGGAGCCGGACGAGAAGCGGCCGTCCGTTCCTTACAAGCGACAGGGCTTGCAATCACTCTCATCAAAGATGCGACCCCCATTCCGCACAATGGTTGTCGACCACCGAAAAAGAGACGTGTCTGATACAAGACCGTCAACTCGAAATCTGATCTTAAACTGATTGAAGAGGAAAAGAAAAAGTGGCTAGATATAGAGGACCTGTATGTCGACTTCAAAGGAGACTTGGAGCCGATCTCTCCTTGAAGAGATTCCGCGCTTATGGAAAGAAAGAGCGTGAGTACCCACCTGGGCAACACGGGAATCGTCGCATGCGCGGTCGTATCTCCGATTATGGGGTTCAGCTTCAAGAAAAGCAGAAGGCCAAACTTTTGTACGGTGTGCTTGAGCGTCAGTTTCGGACCTATTACCACAAAGCAAGCAAGATGCGCGGAGCCACCGGCGAGAACCTGTTACAACTATTGGAGAAGAGACTCGACAACTCGGTCTTCAGAATGGGTTTTGCAATGACTCGCGCTCATGCACGACAACTTGTTCGTCACGGTCATTTCTCCGTCAATGGAAAAAAAGTAGACATCCCTTCATTTCAAGTCAAAGTGGGTGACATAGTCGAGATGAATGAGAAGAGTCGCGAAGCACCAAACGTTCAGTTAGCTTGGAATATGGCCGCGAGCAGCGGTTCCGCTGAGTGGATCTCACGGAATAAAGAAGCGTTTTCAGCGGTATTGGAACGACTTCCCACGGTGGAAGAGATCAAGATCCCCGTGAAGGAAAACCTGATCGTCGAGTTCTATTCTCGCTAAACCAGAAGGGGAGCAACTATGGATTTCAAATCGGTTATCATGCCAAGCCGCATGGAGTGTGAGGAAGAAACACATTCCGATCGTTATGGCAAATTCGTGGTGGAGCCCTTGGAGCGAGGGTATGGCATCACATTAGGAAACAGCCTCAGGCGCGTCTTGCTGTCGTCAATCCGCGGGACAGCGCTCCGTCAGGTGAAAATCGGTGGTGTCCTTCAGGAAGTTTCGTACCTTCCCGGAGTCGTCGAAGATGTGACTGACATCATCCTGAATTTATCGAACTTGGTGTTCAAAACTCATGTCTCCGAACCCCTGACCCTGTCTTTGTCGGTATCGGGAGCGGGTGAGGTGACAGGCGCCGATATCAAGCCGCACTCCGATGTCGAGGTGCTCAACCCGGAAGAGCATATCGCCACTCTTGAAGATGATGGGGTCCTCGAGATCGAGATGGTGGTGGATGTCGGAATTGGATACGTTCCCGCCGAGCGGAACAAGGTGGAAGACGAAGGAGATATCTACGCGATTCCGGTCGATAGTGTTTTCTCCCCCATCAAACGCGTGAAATACAATGTCGAGAATACCCGTGTTGGCGACATCACGGACTATGACCGACTCAACCTGGAGATCTGGACCGATGGGACAGTCACTCCTGAGGATGCCCTCTCTTATGCAGGGCAGCTTCTGACCGACTACCTGTCTCTCTTCATCCACTTCGAGAAGGGGCCGGTTCCGATCTATCAGACCCAGCAGGAAGAGACAGAAGATGTGAATCCAAATCTTTTCCGTGCTGTCGACGAACTAGAACTTTCGGTTCGGTCTTATAACTGCCTGAAAGCGGCCAACATTCGGACCGTCGCTGAATTGGTTCAAAAGAACGAGACCGAAATCTTAAAATACCGTAATTTCGGACGGAAATCGTTGGTGGAAATCAAAGAACTTCTTGAGCGCCTTGGCCTCGGGTTGGGCATGGAAATCGAGGACGAAGAGATTCTCAAACGAGCCGAAGAACGCCTAGCCAAACGCGAAGCGGAAATGTTTTAGCGATAACTGACGAGAGCTTTTATTACCTAGACTGAATCGAATAAGAAGGATAGAAAACCATGTTTCATCGAATGGGACGTAGAAAACTCGGAAGATCGGGCTCACACCGCAGGGCAATGCTCCGGAATCAGGCCGCCTCTTTGATCCGCTATGGATTTGTCACAACCACACTTCCCAAGGCGAAAGAGTTGCGCCAGTTTGTCGAGCCGATTATCACCACCGCCAAGCAGGACAACTTGGCGAGACGACGCAAGGTCAATCGCCATATCCCCGATCGCGCCATCGTCCAGTACCTCTTTGAGGAGATCGGCCCGCGGTACGATACCCGCCCAGGGGGGTATACCCGGATTATTCGCCTTCCCAACCGTGAAGGGGATAATGCCCCGGTGGCACGATTGGAATTGATTAACGATTGAAAGCATTGATGGTTCCTGATTTACTGGTAGAATAGTAGGTGTTGTGAAAACCATGTTGTAAGGGAGATTTGCCTTGGAACCGCAAGAACGTCTTTTTCAGATCCTCGACCGTGAAAAGAGTTTTCCACTGGCAGCTTATACCGCGATACACAAAGGTCTCGATTACACTCTCAAAATCAAAAAACAGAATGGACATGTGAGTGGTCAGGAACTGGCCCTTGGCATGGCTGGATATATCAAACAGGAATATGGCCCCTTCTCCCACCTGGTCCTTGAGGGGTGGGGAATCCGCTCGACCGTCGATTTTGGCCGGATTGTTTTCGATCTCATCGACGCAGGTCTGATGAGGAAACAGGAAGAAGATCGGCTAGTCGATTTCGAAAATGTTTATGATTTCCAGGAGATGTTCTATCAAGGTTCCGATTGGCTTGAAGATATCCGCTCCGAACTGGGCCTGGAAGCAACCGACATTCGACCCTTTCCAGGAAAGAGTTCTTGACCGAAGTCTCCAAATGGGTCGTTAGGCCCTTATGCCTGCTCCATCCTCTTTAAGCGATCTGCCGATTGCAAGGGTTCCAAGAGGATATCCAACCCCCCATCCAAAATTTCTCTTAATGCATGTGTGGTAAAGTTGATCCTGTGGTCTGAAACCCTGGATTGAGGAAAGTTGTAGGTTCTGATTCGTTCGCTTCGATCTCCAGAACCCACCATCGCTTTCCTTTGATTCCCTCGAGCCTGGTCTTCTTCTTCTCGAACCTTCTCGAGAATTCGAGCGCGGAGAACTCGCATCGCTTTATCCAAATTCTTAATCTGAGATTTCTCATCCTGACAACTCGCGACAATGCCGGTCGGAATATGTGTCACCCGAACCGCGCTGTAAGTGGTATTGACACTCTGTCCACCGGGACCGCTCGAACAGAAACGGTCGACACGGATCTCGTTCTGCGGGATTTCGATATCGATCTCCTCGGCTTCGGGAAGGACCGCCACGGTTGCGGCCGAGGTGTGGATTCTTCCCTGACTTTCAGTTTCAGGAACTCTCTGGACGCGGTGGACGCCCCCCTCAAACTTCATTTTGCTAAAAACTTCATTCCCCTGAATTTCGAAGACAATCTCTTTGTAACCGCCCACCTCGTTTAGATGTTCTTCAAGGATTTCAACCTTCCATCCAACTGTTTCGGCGTACCTCGCGTACATCCGGAACAAATCTCCAGCGAAGATCGAGGCTTCATCTCCTCCAGTTCCGCTTCGAATCTCGACAATTGTGTTTTTTTCATCGTCAGGATCTTTGGGCGCCAGGAGGAAGCGGAAATCTTCGACCAACTTCGACTCCATGTCCTCTAGTTTTGGGATCTCATCCTGAGCGAGCTCTTTTATGTCTTGATCATCGCTGGAAAGAAGACTCTTCGCATCGTTGAGCTCGTCGACCACTTTCCGCAATTCACGACCCATATCGACAATCTCTTTCAAATGCGAATGAGTGCGTCCCAGTTCCCGCAATCGGTCTGGATTGGATGCTACGGTGGGTTCGCTGAGTTTCGTTTCAACTTCTTTCAGGCGATCTTCTAGTGGGGGTAACTTTTCTAATATATCCATTTTCTGATTTCGGGTGAAACTCCATAGTCTTCAGGAACTCATATCCAAACCGCAACTCATGAGTCGGCAATCATAATCTTATCCGAAACAGATCCAAGGGGATTCTTAATCTGAGATCCTACTCGAGACTTTCTATAGGCTAACCGATGAAATCAATGATCTGACCAACATCACTTTGTGATTCGGGAGGAAGCGGAATGGGTAAGGCGGTAATGGGCGTTCGGTGGTCATTGATCGTAGAGGAATCTCTCTCATCTTCTTCTCCAGGGCCAATCTCGGTGAACTCAAAATCGTTTGGCCGTGGATCAATATCAGGTGGCGGGTCAGTAACCTCGGTCGGTGTCTCTTGAACTTCCAAATCTTGTTGACTGATTTCACGTCTGGCCTGAGCTTCGAGTTGAGCGGCTTGCGCCGCGACCGCACGATCCTGGCCGGAGGGTTGTGCCGGAGCCAGCGCCGCCCTTCTGATGATTTGGGCTTTAATGAGAGACTGCTCAGGGGTCGCGCCTTTGGAGGTATCGATGGACACCTCTCCGGATGTCGCATACTGACGCCCATCGGGACCAACTGTGTAGGAATAGGTCGGTCCCCCACTAATGAATTGTCCTCCCGCCGCCAGATGAGCCAATTCGTGTTGCCGCACTGTCCGATCTTGAACTCGCAGTTCCTGGATTTCCAAGAGCTCCTGGTCTGTCAATTCCGTCGGATTCGCATCGATTCCGTTTTCGGTTGCTTCTGTATTTCCCTCTGAATTGCTCGTCGGTTCCGGCCCCGTTTCTCCTCCATTGGGCGATAAAGGCTGACGACTTTCTTCTTCTATCCCGTTTTCACCCGTCGTGGTGACCCGATTGGCGGGGGGGGCGGCTGGTGTTGTAGTGTTTCCATCAATGGGAGTGGCTCTCACCGGATTGGCATTCTGATCGGTTGTACCACCACTCCCGACAGTCGGAGGGGGCACCTGTGTGGTTAAAGCGGTGCCCTGGGTAGCCCGCGGAGAGATGGCTACCTGAAAGGCGAGGTTGGAAAGCGGGCCCGGTATCGAGGCAGTCATGATTCTATTCTAAACCGGCGTAAACCATTTTTCAAATAGAAACACCGAAAAATCTGAAAAGTCTCATTCTTCACCCTGTCTCCTCATTTTCCTTGTGAAAGGCAATATAAGTAATCTTCACCGCGTAAGAATAGATCCTTACCCACAAGCGCGGGAGACGCGCTGATCGAGTCATCGAGGTTGTTGACCGCAAGAACACCTGGTTGGGAGGAATGGGTCATGACCAGGGTCTTCCCCGTCCTATCGGTGATATATACACGCCCAGCCGCTCCCACCGGTGAGGCATATACATTCCGAATTCCCTCGAGACGGAACGGACCATCATCTTGACCAGTCTCGATATCGGCTCGGGATAAGACACCTTGGTAATGATGGAAATAGTAGAGTGACCTGTCGTATAGGAGGGGAGAAGGCACATACGGTGTCCCACGCTTCTTTCGCCAGACGACTTTCTCC
>JAJDBZ010000129.1 GCA_029261095.1 Candidatus Omnitrophota bacterium
TTGACAAAATCAAAGGGTGATACCTGGAGGGCTCCCTGAAGCCTCCCAATGATTTCCAGGGCACGTTGTGAGCCAACCGCTTTCTCCAGAATCTCTCGTGCTTTACCGATGCCTCCTCGGCTGATGTACTGTTGCGCGATCGCGGTGTGATAGAATTCTTCGATCGTCTCGTTAACCTGCGAGATGTCCAGGTTATCCATCGTGGCAATTTCAATCGTAATTTGTTCGATTTCGGGATCGCTTAGATTCTTATAGATCGCCGCGGCAACATCGGGCCCCAAAGTAAGTAAGAGGATCGCGCCTTTCCGACGTCCTGTGATACTCGATCCCGAATCGCTGCTTCGTCGAACCATCGTTCTTTACTCCGACAACCAATTCTTCACAATCTGCGCAACCGCTTCTGGGTCTTCGACCGCAAATTTCTCTATTTGATCTCTTAGCATCTTATTCCTTTGATCCTCTGGCGCTAGGTTCGTCTCATCTCCTAGTTCCTTCAGGCCCATATCCTCCAGGCTCATCGGACCTTGTGGAATTTCCACTTCTTCTTCCACGAGTTCCTCTTCTTCGGCCTCGGCAAACACCTTCCGGAGAATGTAGAAGAAGACGCCTATCAGGATGATCGCGATAATCAGGAAGGTGCCGCTTTCCAATTGACGTACAAGCAAGTCTTTCTTCTCGGCCGATGCGGCAATGAGAGTGCTCGTGTTGTCGAAGGGGATTTCGTTGAACTCGAAATGGTATTCCCCACTCGCGTCAATGTGACCGACAGCCGCTTTCAGTTGTTCTTCGATCACTCCTAGTTCAACTTCTGTCCGAGGTTGATGGACAATCTCTCCATCTTCGAAGACTTGTCTTTGATCGATCGCAATGGAAACATGCTGTGAAAGGATGGCGCCAGGAGCGACCTTCCGAATCTCTTTTCGTTCCATCCGCGGACGGAAATCCTTTTCCGTACTCTCTTCGCTCGATTTCGAATCCGATCCCGATCCCGAGTTTCTGCCCAATCGATCAGCAGGGTTGTTTTCCGGCGTACCGGGGACACCGCCTGTTTGTGTCGTCTCTTCGCTTGACTCCTCTGTCTTGACCCGAATCGCGAGAGGGGATTCAGTATCGACTATGGTTTCTTCGATCTCGAGTTTGTCGTAGTCAAGCTCGAGCATGACCGAACTCGTATAGTTGTGTGCTCCACCGACAATTGGGCCCAGGATTGCAGCGATACGTGCGTTCTTCTTTTCTTCGAGTTCCTTCTCGGCTTTCCGTTGTTCGCTTGCGACCTGTTCGCTCTCGCTAGCTTCCACAAATCCTTGCAACAACTGCGTTCCGTTCGCCACGACTTTGACATTGACTGGTTCGAGCCCAGGAAGTGCATTGGCAACCAACCACTGAATGGCTTCAACTTCGTTTCGAGAAAGGGTTCCTGATTGTGTTTTAATACTCACCGAAGCTGCAGCCTTGCTATCTCCACTCGGGAAGAGCGCACGCTCCCGTCTTGTCAGATGAACTCGTGCCCACTGGATGCCTCCACCCTTTTCGATCGTCGTTTCGAGTTCTTCCTGAAGCGCACGGAGTCGTGTTTCATCGAATTGCTCCTTCGTCTGACTCCAATTCGGCCCTAGAAGAATGCTGTTTCCGCCCAGGGTTTTCGTTCCTTTCGCCGCGGCATAATCGAACTGAAGTTTTTTTTCATCCTGATAGACATAGATACTCGACCCGTCATCCCCGATGTCGTAAGTCACATTCTTTTCATCGAGGTAGGAGGTGACCTCTCCCATTTGCGATTGTGAAAGATCGCCCATGAAAAAATTGCTCGATGGAATAACGAACATCGTCAGCGATAACCCGACGAGCGTTAGAATTAACGCTCCCGCGATTCCACCCATCAACCACTTCTGCGCGCTGGGTAACTTCTGCCAGAGGTTGCCGATGTCTTCGTAGAGCCGTTCTAACCAGGATGGCATAATCGTCTCGCCTACCTTTGCGCGAGAGATACCGATCGCCTGTGAGCGATGGTTCGATCCGGGCTCGTTCCTGGGGGAATGCTCCCAAGGATTCTAACTCTTTCCGTTTGAACAGGGCCCGCAACATCGTCAATTATTTGAACAAGTTGGTCTTGGTCCTCTTGAGGAAAATTGGGTGCGACCACAAAGACGACTGTCTCTTCGATCGACATCTCACTCGAGTCCTCGTTAGAGACTGCAATACAAACAGCTGGTTTGGTAACTTGTGGCCAGAGGTCGCCGATGCGCATTTCGATTCGTCTTTCGGCAATCGCGCGCTTGGCTTCTTGTTCTAAGGTGGGAATCTCTTTGGCTTTCTCGAGAATCGGTAGTGCGCCTTGTGACACCATTAGGTTCGACCCGGCTTGCTCAACCGAAAATCCAATCCCTTCGCTCAACAGAAATCCGATCCACTGCTCGGATGTTTCAGTCGAAATGCCAACGACCAATGCTTCCTGGTGTTTGACTGTTGCCGATTTAGTTTCGAATTCTTGTGGGACCAAAAAAACTGACACTAAGATATGTGCGACTACTAATCCCGCGTTGCTCATGATTTATTCTCCCCCTCATATTGAGTTTCGAGAGGAGACAATCATGCCGGTAGAATCCATCCCTCATGGATCCCTCGCGTGATCGGTCGAATGGAATCAGATACTGCAGCTCCATCGAACTCCCCCCTCGAATAGAAAAACCGATTCCCCATGAGTCGGTTATCCGTTCAAGTTGTCGATAGGATCGAGTCGCTTAAACTTGGAGACGCGAAATTTCCTGGTAGGCTTCTACAATCTTGTTGCGGATTTCTAAAGTGAACTGAAAAGCCAAGTTGGCTTCCTCCGCCGCGACCATGACTTCCCTTAAGTCGGTCACTTCGCCAGTTGCGAACTTTTGAATCTTTTGTTCCGCAATGTGTTGCAGATCGTTGACTTCCCCCAAGGACTTTTCGAGAACGTCTCGAAACGACACAGACCCCGCCGGCTCCGGGTTCCCTACACCCTTCGCCGCCTGGCTATCCGTACCACCTGTTCCTATTTGACTTATGGATACTGGATTCACCATTGATCTATACTACCTTCTCTTTGTCTTTTTTTCCAGTGGGAAAGTCCGTCTTTTTTTTCTCTATTAACTTCTACCGATTTCCAGCGTTTTCGAGTTCGATTGGCGAATCGAAAGCAGTGCTCTCAGGTTTGCCTCATAGGCCCTCGAGGAATCGATCAAATTCACCATTTCGTCGGCGATTCGTATGTCTGGTTTCGTCACCATCCCGCTCTCGTTCGCATCTGGATGACCGGGGTCATAGACCTGAATGAAGGCCTCATCTCCCTGTTGCTCTATAATTTCCGTAATCTGGACGCCTTGGCCCAGTATCTTCCCCCTCTTTTCTTCATCCAGAATCTTCGAGAAGGAACCGTGGCTTGAGCCTCCAACTGCTTCGAAAACGACGCCTCTTCGCCTATATGGACCCCCATCTGCGGTTCGAGTCGTCTGGGCGTTCGCGATATTATTGGCGATGACATCCATTCGGACGCGTTGTGCGAGTAGCCCTGAAGCGGCAACATCAATACTCATTTAGATCTTTTTCCTTCCCTGAATCCCTTTTTACAGATTCCGGCCCGTAATCGCTGACTGGGTGATTCGCTGCTGGCGTATCAATAATTCAGTCAGTTCGTTGATTTTTCCAGTAGATTTGGCTAGTTCCACCATTTCTTGGTCGATCCGGACATTGCTTCCATCGAACCGGACTGGGGTGCTCATATCGATAGACACTTCCGGCGAGAAATCCTCCAAAGGTCTGTCGACCATTCTGGATGAAATGGCTCCATTACCTAACCTTTCAGGTCTCATTCGCGCTACTTCACGCTGAAGTTCTTTCTCGAAATTGACTTCTATACGTCTAAAACCTGGCGTATCCACGTTCGCTATGTTGTTCACGATCGCCCTTTGGCGCGCGGAATGGCCATCGAGAGAGGCTAGAAGGACATTCGGTGTCTGATTTCCACGAAAAATATGCTGAATCACTGTTTTCTCCAATTCCGGGTGGATCGTTCCCGGATCTCTATGAGCATGAATCGTACCACTCATATACCATAATAAAGAAAACGACTCAAATTCAGTATTATCAATTGGATATGAGATATACTATGAGTAAGATCTCTTCACTCTGGAGGATATTTTTGCCTGGTGAATCCGACCTTGCCGGTTTATCGCGACTTCAATTCTCTGATATACTCCTCTCAAAGTTCTCAGGGACCGATATTGGACCCTAAACATCTGTGGGTAAGGGTTAAAACAATGAAATATACGATTGGTATGGATGTCGGCGGGACAAAGATTTATACAATTTTGGTGGATGAATCAAACAAGATTCTCGCAACTTCAAAGAGAAAGACCAAAAAAGGCTCACCCTCTCTGCTTTTGGAGAGGATAGAATCCTGTTACGAGGACCTGCTCCAGCAAGCAGATCTGACTTCCTCCGACATTTCTGGAATTGGTATCGGCTTTCCCGGTCCTTTGGACCCGAGGACAGGAATTGTCTTCGAAGCAACCAATCTCCCGGAATGGGACCATTTTCCCCTAGCTGACAAGGTCTCGGAAATCTGTAAAACACCTGTTTTTCTTGATAATGACGTCAACTTGGGCACCCTCGGCGAGGCGCTTGCGGGTGCTGGACATGGCGCTGAGAATGTCATTGGCATCTTCCTCGGCACCGGTGTGGGCGGGGGTCTTGTTTTCGGCGGTCGCCTTTTTCACGGAACCAGCGGGACAGCTGGTGAAGTCGGTCACATGATCATCCAGCACAAAGGTCCCAAAAGCCCTAGAAACCTTCGGGGTACTGTCGAAGGTCTGACTAGTAGGACCAGTGTTGTGAAGAAAATAACGCAGAAAATTCAGAAAGGGACTGATTCCGTCCTTCGACCACTGGTCGAGAGTAAGACGCAGATTAAGAGCCGACCGATTGCGGAGGCATATCGAGCAGGGGACCCACTTGTCAAAACTGTACTTGATCAAACGGCCGAGTATGTGGGAGTCACCATTGGTTCACTGGGGAACCTGCTTGCTCCCGATGTGGTCGTCCTCGGTGGTGGACTCATGGAAGCTGTTCCCGAAGCGATTCTTCCTGTAGCACGAGAAACGGCAAAAAAAATAGTTGTTCCTAGCACTTGGGATTGCATGAAAATCGAAGCCGCTGAACTTGGAGATAATTCTGGAGCTATGGGAGGAGCTGTCCTTGCAAGGCAACTGACGGGCTCAGCATAATAAGGTTGTATAAGAAAGAGAGTATATTCTTTTATTCATCATATTATTAGTGCTGTGAAAGTTGGTAATTCGATCGTAACCTATTGATAATAAGTAAGATAAGTGATCTAAAAATCTGTGAGCTACTTTGTCGTGTTATTAACATATCCACCGAGGGTCTTCGTTCGAAGAGACCGGCCTGTTGGGAACTGTGGTGGGAGCCGATAGTACCGACAACTTATCCCTGTTTTGGTCACCTAGTTTTCACAGAGATTTCAGAGCTGGTCTTTCCCGGTGTTCTGTAGAAAAAAGAGCAGGTCGAAGGTGTCGATTTTAGCGTCGTCGACACCATCAAGGAACTCATTTTCTCCTCCAGTTGGATCCTGCCAGTAGTAAGAGAAGACAAACCAAAAAGCAGGTGTACCCACTGCTGGATCCTCAGGCGTAGGTGTCACCGTTGGCGTATGAGTCGACGTGAATGTTGGAGTATGGGTAGGTGAAGGCGTCGATGTTGCAGTTGCTGTTGCGGTAGGAGTATTGGTTTCCGACGCGGTCGGAGAGGGTGTCGCAGTCGGTGTAGGAGTGACGATGAAAGAAGGTTCGACGGTGGTTACATGGAAATCATCCAGGTAACTGGAACTCGATGCGGACGATGTCATCCTCAAGCCAGATAATGAGGTAATACTTGAGTCCTTGAATCCGAGACCGAAGGCCAAAGGCGTCGTATTGGCATAGAAATCCCATGATTGCTGAGAAAAATTAAGACAAACGGTGATTCGAACGAAGTCACTTAGGTCGGTAAACCCTGTCTCGATCCAATCGCCAGAACCGGATCCATTGCCATCTAGGAGAACGATTCCCAGGGTCTCATGGAAAATGAAAATCCCACTTGATGCAGCGACTCCATTTAAATCGAGTAAAGTGCTACTCAGAGTGGGCTGAAACCAGCTATCGATATAAACAATTGAATTGGAATCATTACTGAGGGTCGTTGAAACGACTGAATCGGGCGAAATCTGAAGTGATTGACTGTTTTCAAAGGAAATACCATCAGTCACCGATGAAATGGAGGGTCCGGTTACATGGACCCAACCGTTTTGAGGAAGCGGTCCAACCATAAAACTGGGGTTCTCGTCAAACTCGAACCCAGTCGAATAAATGTCCTGCGCGAGAGTTGGGAAAGTGAAGGTTACTAAACAAACGAACCCAACCAGAAAACTCGAGAAACGTGTCATCCGTTAAACCCTCTTGACCCTTGAACTCACTCTATGATTATTTCAAATGAAACATTTAGCAAGAGACCCATCCCTTTGTCATTCTTTTCTCATCAACTCGCACGGCTACCTCTCTTCACCCAAACCGACCAGACTCTAAAATAGGGCTGATATGTTTGTTGTCATCATTTTTCTATTCATCCTTATTTCCACCGTCATTTCCGCGAGTCTCCTGACATCTAGACTCTCAGCCTCGATCAGCGAACAAACCTTGGCGGCCTGCATCCTAGGTTTCTTTTATCTGACACTATCCTCAACATTTCTTCTGTTCCTAGGTCAACTCCAAACAAAATCATTGTGCATCCTGCTTGCTGGAACGGTTCTGATATCAGCCGGAATTAGACACAAACTAACCTCACCGCGCTCCACAGCCAATCTTAAAGAAAGAAAGATCCATGATGAAAAAGGCCCCATAGTCACCACAGCTTTCATCGTCAGCGCTGCCATCGTGCTTCATACTTTCCTCGGCGCACTGACCCCTGAAGTCAGAAGCGATCCCCTTCGTTATCATCTGCGTCTAGCCCAGCAGTATGCTCTACGTGGAGCGATGGAACCACTCAAGGAGAACCCATGGTGGGCCATTCCCCAGTATGCCGAAGCCGTATATGCCACGGGCATCCTTCTCTGGAACGACACACTGGCAAAACTCTTCCACTGGTATGCCGGAGTCCTGACGTTCGGGACCGTTTTCTTCTTCACACGCTGGAGGTTTGGTTGCTCTGCCGCAGCTTGGGCGCTCATTCTTTGGGCGACCACACCCAAGGTTTCCTATGAGATGACCACAACCTATGTGGAGATGATTCTGACTTTATGGGTCTTCCTCTCCTTCCTATCCGGTTACGCCTCTCTCGTCATTAGCGATTTCAAAACAGCGGGGCGATGCCTTCTCTTATCCGGTTTTTTTATGGGAATGGCCTTTGGAACCAAATACACTGCCTTAGCAGTGCAAGGAGTTCCTTGGCTCATATTTCCAGCGTTCTTCCTCCTCACGAAGCAAGGGCGAATGAAGACTCGGATTTTCTATTTTGTTTTTTCTGGAGCAGCACTCTTACTTGCTGATTCTCCTTGGTTGATCCGGAATCTATACTACACGGGCAACCCGCTCTATCCACTCTACAACCACTTGTGGGGCCTGACAGAAGGGGTGGATCGAGGAATCGAACTGTTTTTCCTGACTGTTTGGCCTGGTAGTAATCTCCTTCATCCCAATTTTTACTTTGAAAGAATTATGGGATTGTTTTACTCCGGCTATGTATTTCCTGGACTTGTCGTTCTTCTTC
This sequence comes from Candidatus Omnitrophota bacterium, assembly GCA_029261095.1. Classification (GTDB taxonomy): domain Bacteria; phylum Hinthialibacterota; class Hinthialibacteria; order OLB16; family OLB16; genus JACKFH01. Next base: position 7,786 of record JAJDBZ010000129.1, read on the forward strand.
CACTCTTTCATTTCTTGTTGGCGAGACAGGAGCAGAAAAGAAAAAATCTCCCAGCTGCAGACTGTGTCGCCATTGTTTTCTGTTTCTTGTCATTCTTATTCTATCTCGTCTTCACCGGGAACATGGACGGCCGATTCTATCTCCCCACGCTCGCGGTCATGATATGCTATTTGGGCGGGATCACTCAGTCGATCATCAACCTCCTGGGTCTCAACACGCTAAAGAAGAATTCTGTCATCTTCGCAGTTCTCGCCCTTTTGACCTACAACTATGTCGGCCAGCGTCTGGCGTTCTTCTCCTATTTTCGGGAAAGCCCTCTCCCAATCCTATCCGAGACGGAACGCTGGAGCTATTACCAGAAGCATGACGTGGGAGAGCCGGAAGGAGAACTCTGGGAGAAAATCATCCCGAACGATGCGTTCGTCTACAACATCGGGTTTCCATATCGAATGAAAGCCATTCACCCGTTGAAAGAGGGAATCACAGATCCCTCGATCGACCCCTCTACACTGATACCCACCAGTATCGATCCAGTTGAAGACCCGTTCCAAGCAAGCGACCGGAGTCCAGAGGCACTCCGAAAAATAGTCCATCATGCAGGCGTCGACTATCTCTTACTTCCCACACACCCAGGACACCAAGAAGGACCCCTTTGGCGCGTCGCACGTGAGGTTTTCCAGACAGTTCCCGGGAGTTCAGGGAGGCTCTTGAAAGTAGATTGAAGGCTGAAAAGGCGATTCCAACCGGACAAGTACTCCTATCGAGCAAGTGATTCCTCTATAATTACCAAAACGTGCACTAGGAGCATCTCATTCCAAGCGGAACTCCTTCTTTCCGTAAGTGGAGAATACGCTCCACCGAGGTCCTGCTTCCTCTACTCGCCTTTAGCGTTTCGGTGAGCGCAATTTACTTTGTCTGGCGAAATGTTCGCATTCAAGATCAAAACCGAATCGCATTCGAGACTCAGGTACGAGGTGAACAACTTCTTCAATCCTTTGAAACCAGAATCCAATCTCAGTTAAACATTCTCGACTTCATCGCCGAGAAAAAAGGGGCGGAACTCCTTGAAGATCCCGACCGTTTCACGAGCGAAATAACACACCTGCTTTCCCTCTACCCTTACTACCAGGCACTCAACTGGATTGACTCAGACTGGGTCATCAGAATTATCGTTCCGAGTCAGGGGAATGAACCAGCCCTCGATACAAACCTTCGAGAACACAAGAACGAAACGGTCACTCGCGCCATTCAACAGGCGATCGATACCAACCAAATTCAACGAACAGCAGTCATCGACCTGCTTCAGGGGGGGAAGGGATTCGCGACCTACCGTCCAATCCGAAATGGGAATGGCGAGCTGCTCGGACTCTTGAACGGTGTATTCGTCGTTGAGAAACTGGCCGACTACTGCACCAATTACCCATACCTAAGAGAAACATTTCAGTTTCTAATCCTTGGTGAAGACGAGACCGAGATCTTTCTCCATGGAAACCGGGACTATCTCCACAACAGCCCTTTCGGCCACAACTTCCGGATCAACATTGTCGATCAACCATGGACAATGGTTCTGGCCCCGTCACTCCAACATATCAGATCCCTCCGATCGCCATCGACCACGTTTCTTGCGCTTCTTGGCTCGTTTCTCGCCATGTTTCTGTCGAGTCTGATGTACGTTCTCCTCCAAAGAGACCGGACCTTGCGGGAGAGCGAAGCGAAATACCGGTTATTGGTCGAAAACCAAACCGACATGATTGTGAAAGTTGATTCGGGAGGGAAACTCCTCTTTGCCAGCCCATCCTATTGTAAAGAGTTCGGGCGGACAGAGGCCGAACTCATAGGGACATCCTTCATTCCGATCGTGCACCCGGAAGATCGTGAACGGGTCGAAAGCGAGCTTAAGAAAACTTTTATCACGCCCTATTTCACGCGCATCGAGGAAAGAGCGGAAACGATTCATGGCTACCGATGGCAGGAGTGGTTGAATACCGGAGTCCTTGACCAGAAAGGGCAAGTAAAAGAGATCATCGCGGTTGGACGAGATATCACTGACCAGAAGAATGCCCAGTTGGCGCTTGAGAGAAGTGAAAACAGGTTTCGGAATTTGGTCGAACAAGCGGGCGATGCTTTCTTCCTCTGCGATTCGAAAGGAAGGATACGCGATGTCAACCAACAAGCTTCTATGATTCTCGGATACGAAAGAGAAGAGTTATTGCGCATGTCGATAACCGATATATCGATAAACCTCGATCAAGAAACCCTCCAGCGAAACTATTCGACCTTGGAATTGCACCGCCCAATTTACAAAGAGAGTATACATCGGAGCAAAGATGGAACCCTGATACCTGTCGATGTCTCCGTGGGCTTACTCGAAACGGGGGAAGACCGCCTGTTTTTGTCTATTGCGCGCGATATCCGTGAACGAAAGAAAGCGGAACTAGAACGGCAGGCTATCGACCGTCAACTCCAACAGACTCAGAAACTTGAATCACTCGGTGTGCTGGCGGGGGGAATTGCACACGACTTCAACAACATTCTTCTGGCCATCATTGGTAATGCCGCTCTCGCGCTGGAGGAAGAAGCGGAGGGAACACCCACCTACCAATCGCTCAATGAAATAGACCAAGCCGCGAACCGCGCAGCAGAGCTGTGTCAACAAATGTTGGCCTATTCCGGTAAGGGAAGATTTGTCATTTCTCTGGTCGATCTTAATGAGGTCATCGAGGAAATGGGCCACATTCTCCAAGTCTCGATTTCACGCAAATCAACTCTCACTGTCAACCGCAACGCTAATCTACCTCCTGTCGAGGTCGATCTCTCTCAAGTTAGACAGGTCTTACTCAGTTTGGTGACCAATGCATCGGAGTCATTTGGGAATAGTAAAGGCGAAATACACCTCTCCACCGGAACGCGATACTGTGACCGAGCATTCCTGAAAACGACCGAGCTGGGAGAAGACGCGATCGAGGGCGACTTTGTTTATATACAAGTCAAGGATTCCGGAATCGGAATGGATGAAGAGACACTCCGAAAGATATTCGACCCGTTCTTTTCGACGAAGTTTACTGGCCGAGGCCTGGGACTAGCGGCGGTGCTAGGGATCATCAGGAGTCATTCCGGGACCATCAGACTTGAAAGCAAGCCGAACACTGGCACGACTGCGACCGTGTTCTTCCCAATCCACAAAAGGGGAACAGAAACCGATTCTACAGAGTCAGCTCCATCCGGGGCATTGATGGGCGGAGGCTTGGTTTTGGTGGTGGATGATGATCAGACCATTCGAAACCTTTGCACGAGGATGATTGAACGGATGGGCTACTCCACACTTGTTGCTTCTGGGGGCCACGAGGCGATACGGATCTTTGAAGAGAACCGGGAAAGCATCCTTTGCGTTCTTCTCGATCTCACAATGCCCGATTTGGGGGGAGAAGAGACTTTTGACAGGATCATGAGGGTCGATTCAACCGCAAAAGTGATCGTTTCAAGCGGCTTCTCTGAAGAGGATGTTAAAGCGAGATTCCAAAACAGACCGATCCGAGGACAGATCCACAAACCTTTTCAGTACGAAACATTGGAAGCTGAAATTCGGAGAGTCCTCACACTTCAGAATGAGACACCCTCATAATCCGGACTCTTTTTTGGCCTTATTCATAGTAAAGGTCATCGGGATCCGAGAGATCGTATTGAACTAATTGCGGTGTGACATAAGACCCACCACCAAGGGCGCCTTCGATCTCCAAAGGAAAGCGCCGACCGGTGCTACGTTCCTGTTTCAGAAGACGAGCGAAGGAGCGATCCTCAATTTTTTGAAAAGTAGCGACCACACGTTCCTTGCACCGTTCGCCCTGCTCTTGCTTGCGCCAGGGGCTCTTCTTGGTGACTCGGTACCACAAGACCGCCTCGTTGGGATCCCAAAAAAGCGAGTCTTCTTCGAGCTCGCCGTTCGACTTTTGGTCATCCCACCACTGTTCCGGAAAACTGAATCCCGCTTCCATGAGCTCGGGTCTAAAAGATTTCAAATCCTGTCTCTCGACTCGGATCAGTGAACGCTCGGTGCGCGGCATCTCCCGAAGGAGTTTTTTCGCCTCCTTGGCACCCTTCGTTTCCGGAAGGTTCTCTTTAACATAGGTCAAGGCTTGGTAACGTTCTTTAGATGGGGGCAAATCCCGACAACGTTTGACGATACCACCTGCCCAACGCTTCCGATATTTTCTAATCCGCCGTTCATCATCGATTCCAGCCCCCTCAAGGAGAGCGATCGATTGGTCATCTCGATCTTTCTTACTATAGAGATCGGCCCAATCGAGATAGTCTTTTCGCGTGAGAGCTTCGGGGTTCTCTTTCGCTATCCGCGCATAAGTTTCGATGGCTTGGTCGACTCCCAGATCGTTTCCGAAGACGAGAGTCGCGGCACGAAAAGCGGATTCCGCGGCCTGAAAGAAAGCCAACGCGGCCGGTGTATCGCCACCATGAACAATGGCTGTCTTCGCGGAATGCTCCGAGAAGGTGGTGACAGTTGTGTCACCGAACATGAGGTAGTCTAAAGTTTGATTCCGGCGGTTCGCCTCCGCAATATCGATCTCTTTCCTCGAACCAGCGGTTGGGGTAAATCGTACAGCCTCTGCCGCGACGATCTTCCTCCGCAGCAACACGACCTCTTCCTCGGAGGGTACATCCCCATCCTGGCTAATTGGGGGTGCATCGTTCTCGCGAAAAAGATTTTCGTCGGCGAGGGCGAGAGACTCCGAGAACAACGATTCCTCCGGCCAGAGCTGAACGCCATGAATCGAGAACTCACGAACTCGCCACCAATCACCTTCTTTCTGCGCTCGTTCGATGGTTCGGATACAGTTCTTACGTAGTTGACGATCCTTCTTACCCTCGACCCTATGGAGAATTTCCAGCCCGTCCTCAATATCCTCTTCTCCCGCTTCTCCCCGTATCTCTTGAAGTGCGGCAAGGTGGGCGATCTTCTTATCCGTAACAGTGGCATCTGACCGACCGGTCACGGCTTTGGCGACATCGATTCCGGCTACACCTAATGCGCTGGGTTGCCCCGCAAGAACTTGCGAGGTGGTTTGCCAGGTTCGATTGATGACAGAAGTGTAACGATTCATCCGCCTTTTCTTAATGAGTTGTTCAAGGCGAAAATCATTGGACCGCTTGGATAAGTCGAGGAGTCTTTCCTTCGCAGCGGGGTCATTGAGGTCCTTGGCTAGTTTCTGGATCTGTTCAGCTTTTTGTTTCTGGGTTTGTGTACTTGCCAAAATTTCGAGGAGAGCGATATCGTCCTCGACACCGGTAACCCTATCCGAACTCTCTAGCCGATCTTCCTCGAGAACCGATCTCACCGACGACACCCGTTCCTCGTTTCCGGTAAGCGCTCCGACGAGAGCATCCCGAACGGCGGTTTCAACCCAAGGGTCCTCATCTCCCAAGACTGGGAATGGAAAGCAGAACACCAAGAAGAGGGAGAGGGTTAATTTCATCATTCAGCCAGATTCAATTCAATCTTTCGGGATAACTCCTCAAGGGTAACTAGTTTCGCCTGCGCTTCTCTCTTCTCTGGGTACCCGTCGGCCTGACTGACCTTAAGATAAACCTCAGATGCCTTTTGAAGCGCTTTATCGGCCAGATCCCAAGCTTTATCATTATTACCATACTCGCCCATCGTGATCCATTCTCGAGCAATATTCTCATGGTACAGCCCTAGGCGCATCCAGTGTTCATAGACACGGCGGCTCTCCGAAAATTGAACGATCAACCCCTCTATAGCATCTTTATAGGCAGTAGAAGCGACTTGCCCCCCCGAATCACGTTTTTCAAGCGCTTCCCGGACAACTCGGTTTTCAGCAAGAATCCATGCAAGAGGTTCCCACTCGGTTCCCGTGAAAGTTTCTATCGCTTCTTCGATATTTCCGGATGGAGTGAAACCCTCCGCCTCTCGATTCTCGGGAGGGAAAAACGCAAGTAATTCCCCCAATCGTGCTACCCGTTCTTCGACCGAGCTCATCAGATCCGCATCGTTGGACCGAACCAGAGCATAAGTTTCGAGGGCGTTAAGAGGTTGACCCAATTTCTCATAGCAGAGTCCCTCGGTGTAATAAGCAATGGATAGTATCTCATCGGACTGGCCAGGGTTTCTTTGGCGCCAAGCCTCCAGGCGCTCGATCGCACTCAAGAAAAGGTTCGTCCCTTCGGCATCCCGGGGCATTGGTAAACGGTAAGTGTCGGTGGTTTTTTCAAAGAGGACTTCGCTGACAATCGCATTCAGTGTTTCGTAATCTCTGTTTTCCACAGGCGTGGCAGGTTGTTTGAATCGCCAAACGGAGCAACCCCCCATTGAGACCCATGCCCAAAAGAGGGCCAAGAGGAATGTGAACCGCAAGGCGATCTTACCGCTTGATGCGGGCGAACGCGTCCAGGAAGTGGGCGCTCGTTTTAATGCCACGGTGAAAATCCTCCAACAGAAACTTTTCATTGGGTGCATGTAGGTTATCGTCGGGAAGCCCGAATCCCAGGAGCACCGTCGGCATTTTCATTTCATCCACAAAGAAGGCGACCACGGGGATCGAAGCACCCTCACGGGTCAAAAGAGGTTCCTTCCCATATCCCTTTGCAAAGGCTTCCTTACCTGCTTGCATGGCCGGGTCTTCAATGGGAATCACGGTGGCTGGAGAGTTCTGGAAGTTGGTGATTTCGACTTGGTAATCATCCGGAATTCTCTCGCGGACGAAGGTTTCGAAAATCTCCGCTATTCTCACAGCGTCCTGGCCAGGAACCAACCGCATACTGACTTTGGCCCCAGCTTTTGAAGGGATTACCGTCTTGGCCCCTTTGCCCGCAAATCCACCGTAGACTCCATTGATATCGAGAGTCGGTCGGCACCACTTGCGAACCGGCACAGGAAACTCTTGTTCTCCTGAGAGTTTGGCAATCCCTAGTTGTTTTGCGAGTTCCTCATAATTCCATGGAAGTTTCTCGTACTCCGCAAGTTCCCAGTCCTCAGGCGGTTTGACTCCATCATAGAATCCTGGAATTTGAATCGTGCCATTTGCGTCCTTCATATCTGCCAAGACACGGGAAACGACATGCGCGGGGTTGGGAGCAATTCCCCCAAACATTCCCGAGTGTAAATCCTCTTTTGCACCGGTAACCACAAATTCCATATAAGTAATTCCTCGAAGTGCATAGCAAAGCGCCGGCTGGCCCGGCCCAAACTGACTGGTGTCACTGACCAAGACCGCATCGGCTTCGAACCGGCTCCGGTTCTCCTGGATGAAATCCTCTAAATTCGGACTTCCAATCTCCTCTTCGCCTTCGATGAGGAAAACCAAGTTAACCGGGGGCCCTCCACTCGCTTTCATCCAAGCCTCCGCAGCCTTTACGTGGGTGAATGCCTGGCCTTTGTCATCGGTGGCCCCTCTGGCGTAAACATTTCCATTTGCTCTCCGCGGTTCAAAAGGGGGAGAATCCCAAAGATCGACAGGATCCACAGGTTGGACATCGTAGTGGCCGTAAACGAGAACAGTCGGACGCCCCTCCTCTCGTTCCGTTTCGGCGACGACGACGGGCCACCCCTTTGTGGGTAGGATCTCGGCTTTTAGGCCGATCTGTTCGAAATTCAACTTGACCCAATCCGCGCAGCGACTCATCTCATCGCTCGATTCGGGATCGGAACTAATACTGGGGAATCGAAGGAGTTCAAAGAGCTCATCCTCAAACTTCGCTCGGTTCTCCTCAACATACTGAATCACATCGTCAATCGCCGCCATGTTTAACCTCGGAAATAGAGTCAATAGAATTATGAAAGCAAATCCATCTCGTTAGGTGGATTGGAGTGTCTCTCGAGTTCGGTCAGAATTTCGGTTTCGCTGGCGATGGCCTGGACAAAACCGAGTCCCATGTTTTCCAAATAGGACTCGATAGTAGTCTTGGAAAGCACATCGAACGGGTCAGCCAATGCAACAGTCACATTACTTTCTTCCATCTTTACCGGAATCGCTTTGTGGTTCTTGAGCATCGGGAGTGGAAACAAGCTCACCAGAGTCGGGTGAATTCTGCCAATCTTGACCGCTTGAATCCCTAAAGATTGGGACTCGTCACGGGGATTGGGATCGTCCTCAATCCCTTCGAGGAAGTCATCCAGATCAAGGTCGTCTTGACGGTTTTTCCCTTCACTTCCAGCCGAAAGGGCGTCTTCCACATCTTCGAATAGGAGATCGTCCTCCTCTTCGTCTGGTTCCGCGACAGCCAGACTTCCAGGGTCGAGCAATTCGCCTAGGTCATCATCCTCAAAATCGTCCTCATCCATGGCGAGCCCCTGGCTTTCCTCCAACGTTTCGTCGCCATCGTGTTCTTGATTCTTATGGCGATTGATATGGTTCCAAATATTTCCTAGCGGAATCCTTATCCCAAGGCGATACCAACAGTCGTCACAGAGATGAGCGGTCCCCTGAAGACTCCCCTCATGGACTTCATCGATGTGAAGCGTTGCACGGTTCAGTTCGCACAGGTCGCATTCGTGAAATTGTTCCATTATCTACCCGCTCACAGTCTAAAGCTACTTCGAGGTTCGAGAAACCCGTAGAACTCGATTATGAGGGTTCCTAAACACGCTTTCCAGACGCCTCACTTGTTCCTTCGCGCGGAAGAAAGTAGGATTCGAGCTTCAATCGAAAGAACAAACGGTTGATTTGGCCGGCGACAGCAACAAAAGCGGTCCCGAACCCTCATCCCTGAATTCGAAAATGGGACCCAAAAACAGATAATGACCCAAGATTTGAAATCAATCATCGAGCGTAAGGATGCTCACTTACGCGCGCTCACCCAAATGAGCGTGGAAATGAATTCACAGCGGTCCACTTCCGACCTGATGAATTTGGTCTCGAAACAGACTCAAACGCTTGTCGGGGCCGACCGAGTCTCCATCATGTTGGTCGATCCAGCTGTCAAGCAGCTGTCCATCGTCTCCTCTGCGGGAGTCGACGATGACGTGATTCAATCCATGCACTTGAAGAAGGGCGAGGGGATCGCGGGCAAGGTTTGGGAGTCGGGGAAACCGATTCTCATCCCCGATATCAGCAAAGACGCCGACTATCTTCGTCTTTCACAAAAGCGGCAGCCACCTCCCTCGAGTTTGATCGCCGTGCCGATCAACGATTCCTCGGAAACCTTCGGGGTCATCAACGTTCAACGGCCACTGAAAGCCGATGTTTTTGAGGAAGAAGAACTCAACCTTGTTACTCTTATCGGTATCCAGACAGCCGGGACTCTGCGAAACGTCCGCCTAGTCTCCGATCTAAAAGACCAAATCCGTAGCATTCGTTCAGCCCAGGAAATCGGGAATGTCATCGTGTCGACCTTCGATGTGGACAATGTCCTTCGTCTGATTGTCCGAGGGATTCGCGATGTGACCGGCGCGGATGCCTGCTCAATTATGCTTCTCGACGAGAAGGGCGAGGACCTGACGATACGGGCCTCGGAGGGAATCCCCGAGGAGATCGCAAATTGTGTCCGGATTCGTAAGGGAGAGAACATCGCGGGATGGGTCGCCCAAGAGGGACGGCCGCTCCTTCTCTCCAACATCGAAGAAGACGAGCGATTCGAATGCACAGCGAAGGGAAGGTATAGCACCAATTCGGTTCTCTCGGTTCCTCTTAAAGCGAAAGGCAAAGTGCTGGGAGTCATTAATGTCAACCGCCTCGTTTCGCCGAGGCCCTTTAATTCGAACGATGAAAACTTACTGATGATTTTCGCCAACCAAGCGGCAATCGCATTAGAGAACGCACGTCTCTACAGCAAGCTCGAGAAGCTCGCAATTACTGACGGTCTGACTGGACTCGCTAACCATCGCGCATTTCAGGAGCAACTCGCCGCCGAACTGGCGAGAGCCTCCCGTTTCTTTCAAGAGGTCAGTCTCCTCGTGATCGACATCGACCATTTTAAATCGGTCAACGATACCTTCGGTCATCAGCAGGGAGATCATGTACTGAGGTGTGTGGGACAGACCCTCCAGAAGCTAGTGCGTAAGATGGATATGGTCGCACGCTATGGCGGCGAAGAGTTTGCCATCATCATGCCCCAAACGCCGAAGACCGAAGCACTTCGAATCGCGGAACGTATTCGTAAACATGTCGAGGAACAACGGTGGGTGGAAGATGACGAGAATCGGTCCATCACCCTCAGCATGGGTATCTCAGAATACCCAAACGATGGTCACGACCCCGCGGTGCTTGTCGAACTTGCCGACCTCGCTCTTTACCGATCCAAGCAAAATGGTCGAAATCGTATCACTGCGGTTTCTATCGAGATGGTGAAGGCCAAAGAGGGCGATCCCAAATGATTCTCATCGTCGACTATGGCGCGGGGAATCTTCGCAGCGTTGTCCGAGGTCTCGAAGCGGTCGATGGGGAACCCCTACTCTCCTCCGACCCCGGAAAGTTTGCGGAGGCCGATGGTGTCGTATTCCCAGGTCAGGGGAGTTTCGAAACCGCGATGGAGAAGCTTCGCGAGCTCAATCTCGAAGAGCCCTTAAAAGAACACCTCAGCAGTGGTCGACCGTTTCTCGGAATCTGTTTGGGACTGCAGCTTCTGTTCGATTCCAGCGAAGAGGCGCCGAACGCGGAAGGGGTGGGAGCGTTCGCGGGTCCAAACCGAAAGTTTCAACCAGGAAAAAAGATTCCCCACCTCGGGTGGAATTCGGTGGAGTGGAGACAAAACAGTCCGTTTTTCGAGGATATTCCTTCGGGTTCGTATTTCTATTTTGTTCACTCCTACTACCCTGTTCCTCAAAATGCAGACCTCATCGCCGGGGTGACCGATTATGAAGAAGAGTTTTGTTCGGCGATCGCTAGCGATAACCAGGCAGCTGTTCAGTTTCATCCCGAGAAGAGCCAGAAAGCCGGACTCCAACTCCTTTCGAATTTCGTGAAGATCTGTAAGGAAAACCGTTAAGAAATGATCCTGATACCAGCCATCGACATCTTGGGGGGGAAATGCGTTCGTCTGTTTCAAGGAGACTACAACCAAGTCACCGAGTATGCCGACGATCCGGTAGAGCAAGCGAGATCCTTTCAGAAAGCCGGAGCCAAACGGATTCACTTGGTCGATTTGGATGGCGCCAAGTATGGCGATCCCATCAACGAGGAAATCATTCTCCGTGTGGCCAATGAGATCGATGTCCCGATTGAGATTGGCGGAGGCATTCGTTCTCTCGAACAGGTTGAAAAGTATCTCTCGAACAGTGTCGATCGAGCGATCCTTGGGACCGCCGCCATTCGCGATCCAAACCTTCTGATCGCATCCGCCGAAGCCTACCCGGGCCGGGTCTATGTGGGGATCGACGCCAAGGACGGCCGTGTCGCGGTGCAGGGGTGGACCGAGGATTCGGGAATCGATGCGTTCGAGTTCGCGAAGGACTGCGAAAAGCGCGGTGCCGGCGGGATCATCTTCACCGACATTGCCCGCGATGGTGCGATGGTGGGACCGAACGTTGAATCCCTACAAAAAATGGCGGAGACCACCTCACTGAATCTGATCGCTTCGGGCGGGATTTCTTCCCTCGACGATCTCAGGGTCATTCGCGAATTAGGCCTCTCTCAAATCGAGGGGATCATCACGGGCAAAGCGGTTTATGCTGGGGCGTTCAGTGTGGAAGAGGGGATTGGGGTTGTGGAGGGGTAAACGTATTTTTCGTTGTGTCTGCCTATGAGTAACAACAGAATGACTCGGCATAGAATCGCTTTCACCGTTGCGATTATTATCGTAGCGGGCCTGTTGAGCTTCTTCAATCGCAACTCCCCCGAGATCCTCGACCAGCCCAAAAACGATCCCACGTCGGACCTTACCGGCCAAGTCCTCACGGTTGCAGATGGGGACACAATCACGCTCCGGGTCGATGGCGACAGAGTTAAAGTTCGTATTCAGGGAATCGACTGCCCCGAGCGCGACCAACCTTTCGGGAAGGAGGCGGGGGATTTCGTTAAGGACCTCGTTCTTAATCGGGAAGTCGAAGTGAAGTCTCTTGGCAAAGATCAGTACGATCGTGTGCTCGGCGAGGTTTCGATCGATGGGAAGAACCTCAACAAAGAACTTCTTAAGAACGGGTACGCTTGGTGGTATGAGCGTCACGCGAGGGACCGAACGGATTATCGAGATCTGCAGGAGGAGGCACGTGAGGCTAATCGGGGATTATGGTCGGACCCGGAGGCGATACCACCCTGGGAGTTTCGAAGAAACCGATCAAATAATCGTTGACCCAGTTTCCCACCTTCCTATAATCCACCACATGAATCGGATTCTCCCCTTGCTTCACTTCCTCCCCTTCTTCTTCGCCACCCCCGCGTTCGCTCAAACCGATTCCACACCGATCCTTTTCGTCGGAGCAACCGTTTACACCATCGCGGGAGAGGTGATCGAGGATGGAGCGTTCCTCGTTCGCGATGGAAAGTTCGAGGTGGTTGGGAATCGATCCGAGGTTGAGATCCCAAATGGCGCCCAGGTAATCGATGTGTCCGGGAAGACCATCATGCCGGGGATTGTGGATACTCATTCTCATTTAGGAGTTTATGGCAAGCCAAGTGTGGCGGCCAACTCCGACGGCAACGAGATGACTGGACCGATGCAGAGTTTCGTCCGTGCCACCGACTCGATTTGGCCGGGCGATCCAGGGTTTAGAATCGCCCGAGCGGGCGGAATCACAACGATCAACATCATGCCCGGAAGTGGAAACGCCATGGGTGGGCAGACCGCCTATGTGAAGAACCGGGGAAACACCGTCGAGGATATGTTGATCCGAGGCGATGAGGATTTCCGGTATGGCATGAAGATGGCCAATGGCGAGAACCCCAAAAGGATCTACGGGAAACGCAACGAAACTCCATCGACACGCATGGGAATCGCGGGATTGCAGAGGAACCGATTTCTCAAAGCCCGGGAGTACATGAAGAAATGGGAGCGCTACGAAAAAAACCTCGAGAAAGATCCGGATTCCGAGAAGCCGGAACGCGACTTGGATCTGGAACCGGTGGTTGAGATCCTCGAAGGGAAGAGACCGGTCCATTTTCACACCCATCGCGCCGATGACATCATGACCGCCATGCGTCTCGCCGATGAGTTTGGTTTCCGTCTCATTCTTCATCATGTCACCGAGGCTTACAAAGTGGTGGATGAAATCGCCAAGCGAAAAGTTCCCTGCTCGCTGATCCTCCTCGAGTCGCCGGGTGGCAAACATGAGGCAGTCAATCTGACTTTCGAGAATGGCGGGTTGCTTGAGAAAGCGGGCGTCAAAACCTGTTTTCATTCCGATGACCCCATCATCGACTCCCGTTTCCTGATGCGTTGTGCTGCGTTGGCGGTTCGCGAAGGCATGTCCGAGAGCGAGGCCCTGAAGGCGCTTACCATCAACGCCGCCGAGATGGTGGACCTTGAGGACCGAATCGGCTCGATCGAACCGGGGAAGGATGCCGATTTTATTCTCCTCTCGGGACACCCATTCAGCGTCTATACCCGGGTCCTTCAGACCTATATTGAAGGGGAGAAAGTCTTCGACATCTCGGATCCCGAATACCGGATCTACGCGACCGGGGGTTTTGGAGTCGAGGACAGGTATCCAGCGTTGGAGGTTGAAAAGTGAAAATCTTCACAATCCTCCTTCTTACTTGTTTGGGGATATTGGTTCTCGCTCCCGTAGCCCACTCGGAGGGGATCGCTGTCCAAGCCGATAAAGTCCACACAGTCTCCCCTTCAGGAACCATCGAGAATGGAGTGGTGCTCATCCGTGATGGGAAGATTGAGAAAGTGGGAACTGCGGGAGACATCGAAATCCCCGAGGGTTACGAAACCCTGAAGGCGTCCCGAGTGACTCCTGGTCTGATCGATGCCCACAGCGTAGTGGGTGTCTCCGGGATCTATAACGTGGATGCCGACAGAGACCACAACGAAGACACCGGCCCCAACCAGGCCAGTCTCCGTGTGATCGATGGGTTCAATCCGACCGAACCGCTTTTGGATTATCTCCTCCGATTCGGAGTCACCTGTATCCAAACCGGTCCAGGAAAGAACAACCCCATCGCTGGACAGATGGCCATCTTCAAAACCTCAGGCAACACCATGAATTCTTCTTTGGTCAAATCCCCATCGGCCCTCCTGATCAACCTCGGCGAATCGCCAAAATCAACATACGGCGGCCGCAACAAATCTCCTTCCACCCGAATGGGAACGGCGGCGGTGATCCGTCAGGCCTTTATCGAAGCCCAGATCTACCAGGAAAAACTGGAGAAGTACGAAGAGAAGAAAGAAGACAAAGAGGGCAAGGAAAAAAATCCGCCGGACCGGGATTTGAACAAAGAGACCCTCATGAAGGCGCTTAATCAAGAGATCCCGGTCGTGCTGAACGCCGACCGTGAAGATGACATCCTGACCGGACTCCGGATTGCCGTAGAGTTCAACCTGGACCTCATTCTTGATGGCGCTTCCGAAGGATACCTGACCGCGGACCGGATCAATGAAGCGGGGGCGCCCGTCTTTGTTCATCCGACGATGCAGAGAATCGAAGGTTTGGAGACCTACAACACCTCACTTGAAAACGCGGCGCTCTTATCGCAAGAAGGCATACCGATCGCCATTCAATCGGGGTATGAGTCATATGTCCCCAAGACTCATCTCATTCTGTTCGAGGCCGCAATCGCCATGGTGCACGGTCTAGGATTCGATAAGGCACTCGAAGCAATCACATTGTCACCTGCAAAGATTCTGAAGGTCGACGATCGTGTCGGCTCCATAGAAGCAGGGAAGGATGCCGATCTGGTTCTTTTTAGTGGCGATCCCTTCGAATACACCACCCATGTCGAAGCCGTTCTAGTCAATGGAGAAGTGGTGTACCGCTTGCCTTGATCCAATTTGGCCGCAAGGATCTTGACATGACCGCCCGACGTCAGAGATTTCCCTATCAATAGTGAACGTGCCTTAGGTCTCATGCTAGCATCCCTCTCTCATGACCGCTGACCCCCAAAAGTATTTCTTTCTCCGTCCCTCGATCTACTTCTTAATCGGCGTGGTCCTCGTTCTCTCCATCCACATCCGCTGGGCCGAGAACCAGTGGGACCTGATGGTGTATTACCATGCGGGGGAAAGGCTTTGGGAGGGCGAAAATCCTTATGAGCCGGACATTCCGCCGGGGTGGGAGAACCTCTCCTTCTTAACCGTCTATGCTTATCCTCCGCTCTTTGTCCGGGTTCTTTCACCGCTCTCTCTTACGCCCGAACCTATCTTTCGGTTTATCTGGCTCTCTCTCCAGGCGATCGGTTTTGAGTGTCTCTATTTCCTGGGGCTCCGATTGTTCGGGAAGAGCTTTCACCCTCTATCGTGGGCAATGTTTCATTTTGTTGGAGTACATCATGATCCTGTCATGTCCGATTTTCGCGCGGGAAACACGGCGACATTTGAAGCAGGGGCGCTGACCGCGTGGGCGGTTTGGCACATGGATCGCCCCGTCCGCGCGGGGGCGATCGTGGGAAGTCTTCTAGCGATCAAACCTTTGGCAATATTTGTCCTGATCTGGGATCTTGTCCAGCAAAGGTGGAGGTCCCTCGCGTGGGCGGTCGGATTTACAGGTTTGCTGGGTCTAGTAATGGTTTACGATTTTCAGCTGTTTAAGAACTATCTCGATTTCATCGGATCGGAGACTCTTCAAGAAATTAACGAAGAACACACTGCGGGCATCTTTAACCATGCCACTGTCTCGGTGATGTACCGGCTGTTTACCAGCAACACCGTATTTGGACCAGTGATCGATCTACCCATCCTGGCGAAGCTGTTGACCTTCGCCATCCCAGTTGTCATCTGGATAACCGTGTTCTCTTCATGGAGACGTCTTCAGGGTTGGGGGAACCGAGTAGAGCAAAACGCCATCGGGTTTGCCCTCTTGATGCCGAGTGTATTGCTCACCATTCCCCGTGTCGGCGATTACAATCTGACTGTGCTCCTCATCCCCGTCTTCTTCGGCGCCTGGAAGGCCTGGGAGCGTGGAAACCATGTGGCACTCCAGCTTTTTCTTCTCGCGTTCGCGATCGGAAACCTCCCGATCTCCGGAGGGCGCCTTGATTCCTTCTCACTCGAAATGCATTGGCTGCAATTTCGCTATGTCTCCCTCGTACTCATTTGGCTCGCGAGCTACTGTCTCACTTTTCCGCAACCACGGCCTAATAGGTCTCCAGGTAATACTCGAGAATAATCAAAATATCCTGAGTATCGACTCTCCGATCCCGGTTCACATCGGCCCGCATCAGGTCATTTTCATCTCCTGGAGTATCTGTGGCAGTTGCGGTCGGCAGAGTCCCAGTCGGAGTCTCGGAAGGAGTCGGCGTTTCGGTTGGAGTCTCTGTTTCTGTCTCTGTTTCTGTCGATGTTTGACTCAGGGTGGAAGTCGCTGTCGGACTCAATGTCGGTGTTTCCGTTTCGGTCTCGCCCACCTCGCAGGTCGCGTTCGGCAATAGACCGTATACGCGATGGACAGCGACACCCGCAATCCCCGGACCGCCTTCCTGAAAACTGTTTAAAGTGGACGCCACCAGGGACAAAGTTCCCCGCACCCCAGAGGGGATTCCCGGGAGGTCCAAGGACCGCAGGAATCGGCTTTCACGAGGGTTTAGCGTGATGTCAGAAAGGTTGGTGGTAAACCCCTCGCCATCGAAAGTCACATTGGTCAAGGTGGAGGTCCCAGAGTTTGGGTTGAGGTTGACCAGCGCAATCTCCGTACTGGTTTCGAGATCGCCAAAAGCTTTGAACATCGAAGGGAATCCAAGTTCTTTCGGAAACGCAAACTCACTCCCGGGGAAACTGAAGATCCCACGTTCCATGTAAGTGTTATACGCCACCGATTCCAAAACGCAGCCTCCTTCATTCCTCTTGTTCACCTGGATGATCGCCAAGATGTTGGGAGCGGAAACTGCCGGACTTCCTTCGCGCCAATAGTCTTCGGAAGTGATCTGAACCCAATCGGCGTTTGTCGGGTTGTCGGTGGTTTCGAATGCCGATACGGGCCTTCTGAAAGCGGCGACACCGCCCGGTGGAACAAAACCAGTCTGTGTGTGGACATTGTTTCCGCCGGAACTATAGAAATCGACACGAATTTTTGCATCGATTAATCGGTTGAGGTTCAGGACTTGGACAACTGTTTCCCAACCTTCGGAGGGCGAATAGGTCAAAGGACCATAGGCCACATCCGAACCCCGCGTGAAAGAGGGGTTGCTCCCAAAGGCCCCCTCTATCAACTCGTCCGGGGTACTATTGTAGGTGGAAAGAGTGCCACCGCTTTCAAGATCGACCGTGGCGACAATCGGCTGTGTGGACCTGATGAGGAGCTTCCCACGGAATCCCTTGCCAACATGCTCGGCAGGGCGAATCGTCTTTGAATTGCCGGGTTGAATCAAATCGATGTGAATCGTTTGCCCGCCAGAGGAGTTACCGTAGAACGGGCTCCCTTTCTGGGTGGCTTTCAGCTGTTTAAGACTCTTAACAGTCGGTTCGGATTTGGGGGATTCCTCTCGAGTAAAGATCAGCTCGATTCCGGTGGCTAGAACTCCCGCGTTCTGCAATGCGACCACTGTGTCGAAACCTTCCCCGGTCAAGATGAGAGGGACGACCGCATTCCATCCCCCAAAAACTTCGTCTACACGTCCCAACCGTATCCGGGACACGGCTTCATATGCGGAAAGGACACGGTTCTCCGGATCGGAGGCCGATGGGCTGTTCCTCTGTAGAAAACCGGAAATAGCAAACGACGGTATGAATTCCGATAGTTCGTTATAGTCGCGGAAGAAAGCTGCATATTGCCCCACACTCTCCAAGTTCAATAACCGTTCGGCCGCGGTCGTGTCGGACGGGTCCAATGAAAAGGCGACGGCGCTTTGCGCCTGGGAGGGAATGTCCATGTCCTCGAAAACAAAAGTTTCTTTGAAACCGATCGGGTCTGAAATTTCCGCTCCCACCACTTCTTCGGAAGCGAAGAAAATAATTCCAGCCCGCACAGTTGTCCCACCATCAATCGTTTGAATACCGAGGGAATTTGAGGCCTCGTGAACGGTTCCTCCACGGTTCAACATTGGGAAGAAAAGTGCTTCGCCCTCACCTCCAGTGGCGATCGGATAAATGACCCCCGTGCTTGCCATCGCGGCGTCATTCCCCCCGGCAGCCAGTTCGACATTGCTATCCGGCTCGGGCTCCTGCCCGTGGGTTGTCCGTTGGATTGCCACTGCGGCGAACGCCATCGTGTTAAAAATATCACCATTATCCCGACGAACTTTTTGACTGGTTGAAGTTCCTTGTATGACCACACTTGCGATGGCTCCTTTTCCAAGACTCGGAAAATCGACAGGGATCAGGAGGGTTTCCAGGGGACGCATAATGAAACATTCCGCATCGCGCAAACCCGCGTTGTCATAAATGTAAATGCTGGCGGAGGTCAGTCCAGGAATCGAATTCAAATTGCTCAAGAGGATTTCGGTTGAAACTCCCAAACGCGGGTCGGCTTTGACCATGAACGGAAGGGCAATCACCTCGGCTCCCCCCTCTTCATTCGCCGAGAATCCTTTGGTATCCAAATCGACGAAAGTCTCCACATCCGCACTGACATCTTCTTGGATCAAATTGTATGAGATTGTCTCGAGAACCTCTCCACCCGGGCCTCGTTTCAATTGACGGATTTGGCCGATGAAATCCACGTCGCCGTACACCAAGAGAACCCCAGCACGCGATTCCGGCGAAAGCAGAGAGCGTGAAAAGGTGATGGTTCTTCTCTTTAAGGGGTCGATCGTTATCTCTCGTTGGTCGAGGTTGTTGCCCAACGAATCTTTAAACTCCAAGACAACCGTGTTGATATCGTTGTTGTCTACATTGTTGAGAGTGACCTCAGTATCCCAACCCTCTTCCTGGATGAGCGGGGCCCATGCTGTTTGGTTATTGGGCCTGAATCCGGAAGGTTCATAAGTGCGCACCCCTAGAACCGAAGAATACATTCCATTTGGGTAAGAGTAATCGCCGACAATGGCCAACGGAGCCGAGGAATCCACAATCCAATTCCCGACAAAAGATTCTCCGACATAATCGGTGATCTTGAAATCGAGGGTATTGCCAGGCGACAAAGACCCAGAAGGCCCAGCAATTGTGGCGCCTGTGATCTCATCTTCGAAGGTGGACCGGTAATCGGTTCCAAAGGTCCCCTTCAGACCCAGACCGATGAACAAGGAAAAAGGGGTCATATGGACTTCTGTGTCAGCACCATCGGTGGAGAGGACCTTGCTGATCTCATAACGGAACGGACCGTCTTCAAGTTGCCCGTTGAAATCGACGACATCGAACATCCGTTCCGTGACTCCAGGGTAAACAGTGGACACTGCCGAAGTGTCGGTCCCATCGTTGATCGGCGCCCGATGGACTTGCACTGCAAGGTTCGGTCCTAGATTCTCGAATGGGTCTCCACCCCCGCCTTTTGCACCAGCCAATTTTTGCTGAGCAAGCTCTTTGTAGAGAGTGCAAAAGTCGATGACATCCGATCCCTCGCTGATAAAATCCGCGGCGAACGAGATGACCAACCCATAATCCACATCCCTTCCGATTGTGGAGGGTTGGAGGGTAAAAACCGATCCAGGGTCCAGAATTCCTCCGCACTCAATTACCACATCCCCGGGAGAGTCTCCTCCAAACAAGATGATGATGGGCACGCTCTGGAAATTTTCCACATTCTGAATGGCGAGAGTCGTTTCGGTGGAAGCATCGGATAATTGGAAGGTCGGAAGATAATGGAGCACCCCTGATACCAGGCTTTCCGGAAAGTCTAAGGGTTCACGTGGGGGTTCCCCCCCAGAAGCGCCCGGAATCTCTTCGCTGCAGACACTTTCCTGAGGCCCCCTAAACATGAATTCCTCATCAACGAAGGTAAACGGCGCTGCTCCGCTGATCGTACCAGGGTCCTGGCTGTGTGAGGGTCCTGTTTGTAATGAAAGGATAAATGCTGCCAATAGAATCGTCGGAATAGTAGTTAACGGCCTCATGTCTGGGACTCCTCGAATTAATGATGGGTCTGATCATGATTCGAAAGGACCAAAACTTCAACAACCATGGGTCATACTCTCAGGAGGCAAATCCAAAACTCGCGAACATGTAGCGGGTAAATCGTCTCAATTGCTTCACCAATATTGCTCGTCTAACATCCTCTTTCGGAGCGACAACGGTGACTACCATGAAATTCAAAGTGGTTATGGAACCCAAGATTGAACCCCACGACCCCATGCTCTATCGCGCGGACAACTTCGCCGATGGGGCGCAAGGATGGGGGAAAGTGGACATGGCCCAGATCGAGGGTTATCGAGAAAAAGGGTTTCTCCTTGTCCGCGGCGCCTTTGCCGAGGCCGAAATTGCGGGCGCCAATCACGAGCTGCAAGAGATGGAGTTGGCGGACAACCCTCGCTGCGAGAGCATCTATTTCGAAGGGATCATCCGTGATGAGCTAGCGCGCGCTGAAACCCCGAAGGGAAGGGCATCGGCAAGCCCCCGGCGTGAGGAACTGGCCATGGGAGACATCACCGAAGAGCTGCCCGACCTCCCCCCCGAAACGCGAGCCCGGTATGTCCGTAAGTTCATGGGGTTTGTCGAACACCATCCCGGGTTGGCCGCGCTCGCCGACAAGACAGAACTCCGGGAATTGGCGACCCGCCTACTCGGAGAACCGGTCCGTCTTTATCAGGACATGGCGATGATCAAACCCCCCGGCGGACGAGAAAAACCCTGGCACCAGGACCACGCCTATTTCAATCTGCCGCTAGAAACTCCAGTCCTGGGGGTTTGGATTTCACTGGGATCGGCAACGCTGGCGAATGGGTGCATGCATGTCCTCGCCGGGGCACACCGGAAGGGGCCGCGAACTCATTTCATGCGTCGCGATTGGCAGATCTGCGACACCGATTTGAAAGAGGAAGTGCAGACCGCGATCCCGATGGAACCGGGCGATGTCCTTCTCTTCGATTCCAAACTCCCTCATGGCACCCCCACCAACCACACCGACCAAAAACGCTGGGCGGTCCAGCTCCATTATATTCCCGCCTCCGCCATCGAAACCGACGAAGCCGACCGATTGGCGACATTCGGCGCGGAGGGGAAGGATGTGACGTGTTAGCGGACACATGGATTGCGAGGGATGGGATGGAAACTGCGGTTAAGGTTGAGAACGGGCTCCCCGCTTGGTTTTTATTCGAATGAAGAATTCTAAGTTCTTTTTAATCACGGGTGGTTCTCTATTGCTCGCGGGTTTCATCGGACTCATCTATTCTTTCCCGTTCTATTTGAGCGCTGGCAAAACCGAATGGAATGCATACAAAGAGAAGGAAATGGACCTTACAATCGCTGCTTTCCTAGAAGGAAATCATCTGCTTGCCGCGTTCCATCTCCGAAGAGCAAAAGTTGCCGCCGAGCACGGAACGTCCAAGAACAACCTTCCTCAGATGAGACAGGAATATCTGGGTCTGGTAGAGAGAGTCAAAGAATCGATTCCAAGTGGTGCGGGGAAGGAATGGTTACCCGCTGATGTGAGGATAACCGATGATAAGGATGTCTTATTCGGGTTGTTCTCATTTCATCCGAACCTGTTGAACGATGAAGAGGTGAAGGTCGAAGTGAATCGAATCTTGAGTGACTTGGAGATACCAGGAACACAAGAGCATTTAAAACTCTTTAAATACATGTTCACGAGTGAAATTGAAAAGGGGATAATTCAAGAGGAAATTCTGAACCCGATCATCGAATCAATTGACCGAAAAACTCTGGATTTCAGCCAAGAACCAAAGTAAAATTACTTATCGGTCAATTCAAGGTCTGTTCCCTCACTGGTGATAGATTAAGAAACAACATAGACCAATCCACTTATCCGGATACGGCTATGATTAAATCGGGAACCGCACCTCGTTGTCGATTGAAGCGGTGGACGCCACGACGGAGATCTAAGTGGACTTGCCCTGCGAGTACGACGCGAACGGGAACCTAACCCAGGCGACGAAACAGGAGAAAGCCTCGGGGACTTGGAATGAAAAATTGCGGTGGGAGTACGAGTGGAATCCGAGGGATCAGATGGAACGCGATTTAACTTTATCCCGGTGTTGTCATCCCCCCCTCTCTCGCAACCGAAACTTACACGGCTGGTCAACCGGGGCGACGGGTAATTCGAAGCCAATCCAACCCTCTTCGATTTGAGACTCCACTAGGTTTTCGTCGATTTCAACGATGACAGTCCCTGGAGTTGTTGAGTCGCGGAGTTTCACTCGCAGTTCCTGTGTGACCGGTCCCACATACTCCCCCTTCATCCCGTTGTCTTGCATCCGATAAGATAACTGTCGGTCGCGCCATGATAGCGTTTGACCAAATCCCGATTCCCAAAAGGAGTCTGGTACTGTCGGCGCCAAAGCCAAACCTCCATCGAGCCGGTGTTCGACCCCGAAAAGGAAGCGCTGAATAATCCGGATTAGATTCGCCGGGTATTCACAATATTTCTCCGCGCCGAAACCGCCTTGATCGCCATACCGCTCGCGCCAGTAATACCCATTCTCACGACCCCTATCGCACACCGGTCGAATGGCCTCGATCAGCCCTTCCCCGTCTCCCATACGCGCCCTTGCCCAGCACTCAAGGTACCAGACACGCCCCATGGCAGCGAGGTCCATCCGATCGTCGTAGGCGAACTCCCATTCTTCATACGCCTCGGGGCGCGTGGCGATCCCTGTGGGCATCCCGCCATAGCGGAACAATTTTTCATTCTTGAGTTGTGGCCAAAGTTTGGAGAGTTGTTCGTCATCCGCGAGTCCGGTAGCGATTGCACTCCAGTCCACATCGGTGAGCCCGTGCGTTGCGATGGCGCCGCGTTCCGGATGAATGTATTCGGCGAAACGATCTCCCACCCAGAACCGATTGCGAAAATGATTCTCGATCCGCTCTGCCTCATCAAGATATTCTCTTGCCTTCTCAGAGTTGCCCGCGATCTCGTTGAGATCGGCAACCCGACGAAACGCATCCGCCGCGTAGCACTGGGCAACTCCATCGTATTCGACCCGCGTGGGTCGTTCGACATAGTAACCCGCGCCCCCCACCGCACCCTCAGGTGTCGTTAGTGACGCAAGAAAATCCGCTGCGCGGTTGATGGATGGCAATTGGTCGTTGAGCCACTTCCGATCCTGTGTCCTCCGGAAAATCGCATCGGCGTTTTGGATATAAGTGGGGTAACCCAAGGCTCGCAACGGATCTGCCGGCACCCAGTGCTGGTAAAGGCCCCCGTTGGAATCCACCGTCGCGCGACAATCTTCGCGTCCGATCGAATCCCCGGCCATCGAGGGCAGGATGGCGAAGGGGAGCTGTCCGTTCGGGCGTTGGAATGAGCGAACGTAGTCCCAATTTGCCTTGACCACCTCGATCTCGCCCAGCCACAGAAGTGCATCGGACATCTGGTGTCCATCGAGAGCCGGATAGGTGTTCCCATGCCCGAACCCGACACCATCCGCGCAAACCGACCAATAGCCGAAGAAAATTGCAGGGTTGACAGCCGCCAGTACATTTTGTGTGGCGGCTCTCTGGTAGGCTATGGCGATCTCTTCGTCGGGGAGGTTCACCGAAATAGAGGTTTCGGGACGGAATTCATCCGATACTCCATCCGGTGAAGCCTCATTCCGTGGAGCTTCCTCTCCGAACGCAACCGCGACGATTGCCAGGATCCATAGAAGTTTAAGATCGATTCGCGTTTCGGGGGTCTTCTTTCTCATGAGGATCAACGCCAGTAAAAGAATTTCATCCAAAGTCCTACTTTAGGGTGACCTTAGCCAAGCATTGTCTTTGAATCAATTCCGACCTCGCTGATCCCCCGCGTATTCCTACTTTTTCTTCGTCCGACAAAGATCTACGCGAAGGACGGCACGACGGAGACTTCGTTGGGATTACGAGTGGAATCCGAGGGATCGGGTGGCCACTCCAAAAACTCCCTCTTCCCGGCACTGTCTCGATAACGTAGATTTCCAGTATGGCCAAACCGAGAGTGGGCGCCGCGGGTGGGCTTGCGGCGCTTCGATATGTCCTGGGCAAGGGCATTGAGGCGGGTGGAGTTTGGAAACTCTACCAACGCCTCAGTCTGCGGAACACCTGCAAAACCTGCGCCCTGGGAATGGGTGGGCAGAAAGGCGGGATGGTTAACGAATCCGGCCATTTCCCCGAAGTCTGCAAGAAATCGGTGCAGGCCCAGGTTGGCGATATGCAGGGCGCCATCCCCGAAGATTTCTTTCAGGCCAACCCGATCGCATTCCTCGAATCACGCACCCCGGCGCAAATGGAAAATTTGGGAAGGCTCGCCTTCCCACTCCTCGCCGAACCGGGCGACACCCACTTCAGACGCATCCCCTGGAAAGAGGCTTTCGATAGGACCGGCGAAGCCTTTCGCAAAGCCGACCCGAACCGCGTCTTCTATTACGCTTCCGGCCGATCCGGCAACGAAGCCGCTTACCTCTTCCAACTAGTGGCTCGCGCTTATGGCACCGCCAACATCCACAACTGTTCTTACTACTGCCACCAAGCCTCCGGAGTCGGGCTCGCACGCATCTATGGTTCCGGAACCGCGTCCATCCTGCTGGAGGACATCGAGAAAGCGGATTTTGTCATCGTCATCGGCGCCAACCCCGCCAGCAATCACCCCCGTCTGATCACACAACTGGTGAACCTGCGAAACCGCGGGGGTAAGGTGATCGTCATCAACCCGCTTAAAGAACTCGGTCTGGTGAGGTTCCGGGTCCCCTCCGACTGGCGATCGATGCTGTTCGGGTCGGATGTTTCGGATCTCTATCTCCAACCAAAAGCCGGAACGGACATCGCTCTCCTGAAAGCCCTCCTCAAAGGAGTCCTCGAAAGAAAAGGGGAAGACCGAGATTACCTGCGCGATTACACCAGCGGTTGGGAAGAAACGATCGAGGATATCGAGAACACCTCATGGGAAGAACTCACCGCTTTCTGCGGTGTCGATCGGGATCAGATCGACCGCGCGGTGGAACTCGTTTGCCAAGCCAAGCGCGGCATCTTCTGTTGGGCGATGGGGTTGACCCATCATGTTCATGGGGTCGACAACATCCAGGCCCTCGCCAACCTGGCGCTTTCGCGCGGTTGGCTCGGAAGACCTGGTATGGGTCTGCTCCCCATCCGCGGACACTCGAATGTCCAGGGAGTCGGGTCGGTCGGTGTCACACCGGCGCTCAAAGAGGGGTTCGCGAAAAAACTCGAAGAGATCTATGGCATCACCGTTCCCAAAGATCCCGGAAAAGACACTTATGCTTCCATGATCGAAGCGGATGAAGGACGAATCGATGCCGCGCTCATGCTCGGTGGCAACCTCTACCTCAGCAATCCAGATTCCACTTGGGCGGGGCAAGCTCTGCGTCAGATTCCCTTCACTGCTTACATCTCCACCAAACTGAACCCGGGGCATGTTCATGGACGGGGGCAGACCACAGTGATCCTTCCAGCGCTGGTCCGGGATGAAGAAAGCCAGTACACCACTCAGGAATCGATGTTCAACTATGTCCGTCTCTCGGAGGGGGGAGAACCCTCCATCGAGGGCGAGATGAAATCCGAAGTGGAGATCATCTCCGAAATCGCCGATCGCATCCTTCCCGACAGTCCATTCGACTGGAAGAAACTTCGTTCGCATGAAGCCCTCCGCGAAGAGATCGCCAAAGTCGTTCCCGGGTATGAAGCCATCGAAAAGATCGGGAAGACCAAAGAAGAGTTTCAGATCAATGGACGCACCTTTCATGAACCGCAATTCAAAACCCCCGATGGAAGAGCCCGGATGGGGGTGACCCCCTTACCGAAACTTCCGGTCAAAGAGGATGAGTTTGTGCTCATGACCATCCGGTCCGAAGGCCAATTCAACTGTGTGGTGTATGAGGAAGAAGACCTCTATCGCGGCAACACCCGACGCGATGTGGTGATGATCTCGGAGCAAGACGCGGACCGTCTCGAACTCGAGGAAGGAGAACGAGTCCTGGTCGAAACCGATGCCGGCAAACTCGCTGTCTCTGTCTCGATTGCCGACATCGCGCCTGGAACCCTCGCCATGTACTACCCCGAAGCCAACGTCATTGTGACTCGCCACACCGACCCCGGATCAAAAACCCCGGCCTATAAATCCGTGGCGGCCCGCATCCGCAAGAGGGACGTGGCGTCGGTTACCGAATAGGGGTTCGCACCTTTTTAGATTTTGGATGACCCGCTCAAATGTCCAGTGACAGATTTTACCTTGATCTCGAGAGTTTCGATCGGTTCCGAGAGGTGGCGGATGTCTCGAGATATGTGGCGGTCCCTCCCGATTGGAAGGTGATCATCACCGATGTCCAGGGGTCCACCGTGGCCATTGAAGCGGGTCGTTACAAGGATGTGAATACCATCGGCGCCGCAGCGATCGCGGTAGCCCAACACGCGATGGGTGGAGAAGAGTTTCCTTATGTATTCGGCGGCGATGGCGCCACCATGCTCGTCTCTCCGCAAGACTACGATTCTGTTTCCAACGCTTTGGCCGGGCTGAAAAAACTATCTCGCGAACAATTTGGTTTTCATCTTCGTGTGGGAGCAGTTGGGGTCGGCGCTCTCTTGGAAGAGGGGGCGCGGCTGGAGGTCGCGAAGTTCGAGCTCGGCCAGGGCCGATGTGTGGCGTTCTTCCGTGGAGGCGGGCTCACACTCGCCGAATCGAAAGTAAAAGGGAATCCGGAACAGTACGAGATTCCCGAGTTGGATGTCCTGCCGATGGAACTCAAAGGACTTTCATGCCGCTGGAACGCCATCCCCAACAAGAACGGAAGAGTCGTGTCGGTGTTGGTGATGGCGAAATCCGAGAACCCCGAAGAGACCTACAGGGAGGTTCTCGACAAGATGGAATCGATCTTCGGCGGGGATTTGGGCGCCATGAACCCGGTTAACCTCCCGGCGATGTTTTACAAAACCATTCGCGAATGTTTCCGAGATGAGAAGAGGTATCATCGTCCTCTCTTATCACCCTCTTTCTTTCATCGATTATTCGAGATCGTCGCGGCGGTGCTGGTGTTCAAGTTCAATGTCCCTCCACCCCAGTTCAGTTCGAACGATTATATGCAATCGATGAAAGTCCTTTCGGATTATCGAAAATTCGATGACATGTTGAGGATGGTGATCGATTGCTCGGACGATCAGATCGTCGAGCTTCAAAGCTTTTTGTCTCACCTCCATGTGCGGGGTGAAATCGATTATGGACTTCATGAATCGGACACCGCACTGATGACTTGTTATGTCCAAGACATCCACGATGGCGGTCACATCCATTTCATCGATGGGGGCGATGGCGGGTATGCGATGGCCGCGAAACACCTGAAAGCCCAGATGAAATCTTCTGCAGAGGCCTGATTGAGGTACCTTCAAATACGAAAATATTAAAAAAAATGGTTGATCTTTCCGTCTATTGAGGGCAGTATCGAGTGTTCTTAAGTGGGATAATCGATCAACTGACACGCATTGATACAACCAAGAACTGGACTATTTTGACCCTTGCGATTCCGAAATTGTTAAACAAATTCTTGGTTTTATGATTCTTTTGGAGGCTCCAGCAATGATTCGAACGACCCCAATCTGGGTAACAATTGCGTTCCTGTTTTCCCTGCCATTCTCCTGTCAAAACGTTTACGCACAGATGACTGGATACGACGCGGGTGGTGGAGTCTTCGCGGAGATCGTCGATATCGACACCATGAGCGGCGCCGGTTCCGCTCCCGCGGAGTACTCAGGATGCTTTACCTCACCGACCAATGTCTTCTTCGGTGGCGGAACCAATAGTGCTGGTTTTACGGTCGGTATGGCCTATGTGGGGTCGACCCTGTATGGGTTGGAATTCGACGGTGGAAGTTACTTCCTCTATACAGTGGGGACCGACGAATTCGGTTGCGCGCACGCGACTCGAGTGGGTGGCGCGGTCGGGGTTTCCGGTGTCGCTTTGAACAGTCTGGCTTATTGTCCCACCGACGACACTCTCTATACACACGCGTTCCTCTCCGGTGGCCACATGGGACAACTCTACTCCCTGGACATGACAACCGGTGCGGGGACCGCCATCGGGAGTTTGACCGGGTTTGATTTTCGCATTCTGGGAATGACCTGCGATCCCTCGACTGGAACCCTCTATGGTATCACCTCGGGGCACGCCTCCCGATTCCCGGATGTGGAACTGGTCACCATCGACCGCACAACCAGCGATGTCACAGCCATCGGAACCACAGGCATCCCCTCCGCCGGTTCGATGACCAATGCGGAAAGTTTGGCGATGGATACCTCTGGAATGTCACCTGCGATGTTCGCCGGAGCGGATATGATTTGGGAGGTTGATATCGCCACCGGTGTCGGAGCCATGGTTGGCGGCACTTATAACGGCCAGATCTTTGCAATGGCTTCCGCCTCGACAGGCATCGCTGGCGACACGCCGACTCCGACCAATACCGTGGAAGCAACCGCAACCGACACACCCACCGAAACTCCTACAGATATACCGACTTCAACTTCAACCAACACGCCGACCGAGACGCCCACCCCGACCGACACTATGGAAGTTGTCCTCACAGATACCCCGACGGAAACCGAGACACCCACACCCACCTCTCCCGAGACGTCCACCCCGACCGATACCGCAGAGGCCACTGCCACAGACACTCCCACCGAAGGCGAGACTGCAACCGCGACACCGACTGAAACTGCAACCGCGTCACCGACTGAAACCACTACATCGATGGTGACCGGAACGCCAACCGACACAGCGACTCCGACAGAGACTCCAATCCAAGAACAACTGGACCCGGTTTCCCTTCTCGAACTCCTGAATATGGGAGTCGACTCGGAGACACTCTTCGAGCGAAGCCTGGGGTGGTATGCGGGGATGACATCGAACCAAGGTCCGCCGCGTCCCGCTCCGCGATCCCTCAGTCCGCCAGATTGATTCGAGAGGGCATCCACTCACAACCGGCTTGCCAGGAATCTCGCTCGCGCGCTACGTTAGCAATCCTCACCTAAGACGAATCCCGACACGGAGGCGGAACCATGGCCAAATATTGGCTCATCATCGGACTGGCGGTTCTCCCATTTAATATGGCGATAGCAGAACCCTTAATAGCAGGTCGAGCTCGAATCGATATCACCCCTCCCCTGGAATTCAAGACATCGCTGGGCGGTTATGGGGATCGAATGAGCGAGCCCGCGGTCGGCGTTCATGATCGTCTGTTTGCCAAAGCCCTGGTCATCGTCCAGCGCGAGAAGAAGTATGCTCTGGTTACCGCCGATGCCCTTGGTTTTCCTCCCGCTTTCAAACCAGCGATGATTGAAAAGATCGACGATCCTTCCTGGTCGGCCGAAAACATCATGCTCCTGCCAAGCCACTCTCACACGACGTTTGATATGAGCGAGATCAACCCGATGAACGAGTTGGGAATTCCGCAGTTGGGGATTTATCGTCCCGAGTTGTTTGAGGTTCTGATTGACCGGTTCGCAACTCTCATTAAAGAAGCGGAAAAGACCTGGGTTCCCATTAAAGTGGGGACCGACTCCATCCAGGTGGAAGGGTGGGCCGCCAACCGGCGCAGGGGAGAGACTTTCAAAGATGAGGTCCTGACAGTGACCCGTCTCGATACGGAGGAGGGAATGCCTTTCGCGATCTTCGTCAACTTTGCCGCTCACCCCACCTTCATGTCTGAAAGAGAAATGATGTTCTCCGGCGGATGGCCAGGGCAGATGCAACGAACTGTAGAGGCTCTGGTCGGCGAGGATGCTCTTTGTCTCTTTTCCAACGGAGCAGAGGGAGATCAACGCCCGGTGGCGCGACCCGATTCGGGTTCCTCCAATTGGGAAAAAGCGGAGCGGTACGGTCGCGAATTCGCGATCGAGGTTCATCAGGTTTGGGAGAACATCAAGCCTCAACCGATCCAGAAGTTTGCTTATCACTTGGAAGTGATCGACCTCCCACCGCGTAGTTGGCACCCGGATTTTATGCAGACAGGCGGGGCCGAATACGGGCTTCGTGAAGACATGATGGATGTACTTATCGAAGGGTTGGTTCCGGCGAAATCGATGTGCGGATTCCTACGATTGGATGATCTCCTCTTGATCGGTATTCCCGGTGAATTGGCGGCCGGTATCGGGAAAGAACTCAAAGACAAGGCCATAGCGAAGACCGGGATCAAGCATGCCATTATCGGTGGTCTCGCCAACGAGTGGATCAGCTACATGCTCTCACCCGAGCAATACAACGGGACTGGCGGTTATGAAGCATCCGTCAGCTTCTATGGGCCCCAACTCGGCCCGATGGTGGTGGAAGGTGCGCTGGGTGGGGTGGAGAAAGTTCGGTAAACGGTAATCGAATACCATCAACCCCAAGAGTTTGTGGAAAGTAGATACCACTCAAACATTGATTAGTAGGCGTATGGGCAAAGAAAAGAAAACCTCGGTCCCTCCAGCATTCCCGCGCGTGTCTTCAATGCACCGAAAAGACCGCTGGTCTCTTTGATCTTCTTAGTGACTGTCTTGGGGACGCCCTTGATTCCTGCCAATTTTCCGACCCGTTTTATCGCGTCATCCAGAGTACCCAACTCGTCAACTAACCCCACACGGTGGGCTTGGCGTCCGGTATAGATCCGACCTTCCGCCAGTTCGGCGACACGGGAAGCGACTTGATCGTCATCCAAGGTTTCAGCAAAAGAAGCGATTAACGGATCGACCTCCTCTTCCTCCTCCTCCGAGTTGTCTGTCTCCTCGCCGAGCGTGTCGGTAGCATCGGCCACAACATCGTCCGCCTCTTCCTGGGTCGAGTCCAATACTTTCACATCAGCGACTGTCTCTGTTGTTGCCGAGGTGGCCGATAAGATCACCCCGGATGAAGAGATGGGCGAAATTCCCAGTCCACCCCAAGCTGGCGAGGGATAAACCACTCCTCCTAGATCGGCCATCTCAGTTTCCGAAACCGGCCCACCTGGAAGCGCCTCGTTCCAACCGCGAGCAATGGAGACTTTGTTCTGACTGCGGTTTTCCGACACAGCCTCGAGGAATTGCTGGTAGTAATCGTCGACCACCGCGTTGAACATCTCCCGCTCGTAGGGTTCCATTTCCCTTGAGTAGTCGCCCGCAGTTTTAAACGCGCCTTTCTTAACGATATCGAACTCGATGCCGATTTTCTCCATGAGCTCGGTTAGATTCATGAGTTGCATGTAGACCCCAATACTCCCCGTCAACGTCCCCGGCATCGCATATATTTCATCTGCCGCACAAGCAACGTAGTAACCCCCACTCGCGGCCACGGAATTCATGAAAGCCACAACCGGTTTTCCTTCATCACGAATCTTCTCAACCGCATCGCACACCATCTGTGTCGGTGCGATCCCGCCCCCGGGCGAATTGATGTTCAGCACCACTGCGGATATGCTTTCGCTTGTTTCACATTCCTCCAAGAGATCCACCCAATCCTCGACATCGAGCAGTGTTCCCTCGATTTCGACCACCGCCACCTTCTTGCCGAAAAGAGGAACGCCTGTCTCCGTATCGTCAAACATGGAGAACACAAAAAACCCAAGGAACGCCAGTAAGGCGAAGACCCCCACAGTCAGAAGGATCAAGATAAAGAGCCAACCCTTTCGTTCTTTTCGCGGAGGAGGAGCCGGTAATGCTTGATGATAATCAGTCATGTTTTCCTATTCTCTCGTTCTTTAAAAATCGCCAGTCGCAGCGCGCCCAGTTGGGGGACGGACCGAATAGCCAACAGGGGGCAATCCGCGGACATCGAATGTGACATTGTCCACTTGGTAACTGTCCCGAAAAGTCCCGGTAAAAACCGCAGCCTGTCCGGGGGCCAGAGTCGAGGGTTGGGAGAAGACCGTTACTTTTTTCTGACCACCCTCACTCTTGAGTCGCCCGGTCGACCCATAAACATAGACATCCACTTGAACATTATTCATCGGTGTTTCCGATTGGTTCACCAGCTGGCCGGTCACCACGGTGCTACCACCCGCACGGTTCACCTGATATCCAGTCACAATGAGCCGGCCCAATGGATTGACCTCTCGCGTTCGCTGAGTCAAACGATCGGCGTTAACCTGCTGATTGGTTTGGACATTCAAGAGTTGACGTTCCAGGTTGGCGAGGGATTGTGATAGGTAATCGATTCGTTGGAGGATCTGTTCCTGCATGTTCATCAATTGATTCAACAACTCTTCAGAGACTCTGTCTTCGGATTTCTCAGCAATGCTAAATCCTTTGACAGTCTCCATGTCGACCTGGCTGACACCCGCTTGGGTCTGGACCACCAACTTACCCTCTTCCATACCGACAACAATGCCCCTAACCAGATCCCCATTATTCTTTGCGATTTCATCGGCGAAGGATGTTTTAGAGATTAAGACGACAAGAAGAATGGCGCTTATCAACCAGCACTTTGTAAGTTTCATATTGAATTCCTCGTTTCCTGAATGGGCTTCCTGTGCATTGTATCCAAAATCAAGCCATTTTGCGGAGATTTCGTTCGGCTTCTTCGGTAACCCGGATGGCGAGATCCAGTGCGCGACGGCCATCTTCTCCTGTGACCACCGGTATTTTTCCCTCCTGCACACATTCGAGGAAACTGTTCAGCTCGGTGGTGAGTTGGTCATCTTCGCGGTTCATCTTGATAATACGGTGAGTGATACCCGGCATCGGATCTCCCATCCGATTGTCATTCTGACCAAGTTTCTGGAAGACCGCAATCTGTTCTTTCTGATAGTCGAGGGAGAAATAACCATTTGTTTGGAAAATCCTGATACGTCGTTGTGGTTCCAGGGAGACTCGACTCGCGGTGAGATTGGCCACACACCCATCCTCAAACGCGATCCGTGCGCTGGCGATATCCTCAAAGCCGGTCAAAACCGGTACGCCCACCGAGTCGCATCGCGCCACTTTTGATGGGACTAATGCAAGGATGAGATCGAGGTCATGAATCATGAGGTCCACAACCACACCGATATCTTGGACACGGGGACTGAAAAGAGTCAGGCGGTGCCCTTCGATGAATCGCGGCCGGTCCAGGATGTTTCGCAATTCCATGATGGCCGAATTGAACCGTTCGATGTGTCCCACTTGGAGGACACGTTTCCGTTCTTTCGCCAACGCAATGAGATCATCGGCATCCTCGAGAGTTTTGGTAATCGGTTTCTCGACAAAGACATGGAGTCCCGCCTTAAGCGCGGGCGCGGCGAGGGAGTGGTGGTAAATGGTGGGTGTGACAATATCCACGGCCTCGCATTTTTCCATGAGTTGTTCCGAGTTGTCGAAATAGGGAATCCCTTCTCGTTCGGCGATCTCTTCGCCCCTTTGAGGATCGACATCATGAACCCCGACCAAATCGGCCCGATCCAGGTTGTTCAAAATTCGGGCATGGTGTTTCCCGAGATGACCGACCCCAAATACGCCAATTTTAGTTTTTTCTGACATTCAAACCCTTTCGAGATCGATGACGATCCAAGATAGGAGGTTAACACAGGGGATTTTGGATTGGACAGGTGGCGGGGACGAGGCGAATAGGATGAAGAGGTAGAGCCAATGCCCCTATCCTCCAGTTGCCAACTCTTGATCCTCTTGCCATGATGCCGAAAACCTCGTTAATACAGGAGATTTTCGTTTCATGACCGATCCAATTCGTGTGGCTGTCGTGGGCGGCGGGATGTTCTTTGATGAGATCATCGGCCCCTCTTTGACCGATTTTGCCAGAGGAGGCATCGCGGGGGCTTTGAGTAGCATCGCGATGAGTCACCACGCTCCGTCGGTGGCCGGTATTCCCATCGAATTCGGCGCGATCGGGACTCACTCAGAGAAATCGGGTACCGCCGGACGAATAGCGGGCCGATTTGCCAAGACATTGGGCAATTCCGGTCCGAAACCGTACTATGGAGAGAACGTTTGGGAGGAAATTCTGGAGAAAGAGAAGCCAGACATCCTGGTGGTGGCAACTCCTGACGACCTTCACACACCCGCAATCCTTGCGGCCTTGGAGAGCGGAGCCGATGTCATCACCGAGAAGCCTATGTGTTTGACACTCGATGAAGCGGACAAGGTCATCGACAAAGCCGCAACCGAACAGCGCATTGTCGGGGTGGATATGCACAAACGCTACGATCCATTTGTCCGCCACATGATGACGCACTCGCTCAAGAAGTACGGTCCGATTAACCGTGTGCGTGCCGTCCTTGAGGAACCCCTTGAAGTCTCCACAGAAGTCTTTGCCTGGGCTGAGAAATCGAACCCCTTTACCTATGTGGGGTGCCACTGGCTCGATGTGGTCGAGCACTATATGAAAGTCCGGCCCGTGGCCCTGTATGCAACGGGAGAAAAGAACCTTCTATGCAATTGGGACGAATACGGTCCCTTGATTGCGGCACAACGGGGGAAGTTGAAGAGCGACTTGAAGAAACAGGGGCCGATCAAAACCTGGGATTCCATGAATGTGAACATCACATATGACAATGGAATGCGCGGCGACTACAACAACACCTGGATCAACCCCGCCGAATTCGAGGGTGCGGTCAACCAGGAGATTGAAGTGTACGGCATCATGGGCCGTGGCCTGGTCGACCAACAAGACCGTGGCTTCCGCGAAACCATCACCGGCGACGGAACGCGCACACGTAACCCCACTTTTGGGGGAGTCGTGGAATCCTCCGAAGTCGGCAGCGAGCTCTCTGGTTATGGGAAAGCCTCCCTCGCCGCCTGTTTCCTTGCCATCCTCCGGCGTCGTCGCCTCGGGAAGACCGTTTCTGAACTCAAAGGAACTTATCCTTCCGCATCAGAACAACGCTGGATTACGATGATCCTGGAGGCTGCGGCCATTGTGGCTCAAAAGAACTTCGACCACGCGATGAAGGGAGAGGGGGCTCCAGTGACCGCGCGTTTCGCCGAGGATGGATTTGAGGTATTGG
Source organism: Candidatus Omnitrophota bacterium (assembly GCA_029261095.1). Lineage (GTDB taxonomy): Bacteria > Hinthialibacterota > Hinthialibacteria > OLB16 > OLB16 > JACKFH01. The sequence goes on from JAJDBZ010000129.1 coordinate 42,798, forward strand.
ACCCGCTGGGGTGAGAGTGCGCATCTGGAGATTTGCTCGTCCCAGCCGATTGCACATCCTCACGTTCTTTCCGAGACAAGCGTGATCGGATAAGATAATGACAGAACATCTTGGAGGACGGTATGACGACCATCAATCTTCCCATTAAAGACTCTCAACTGGTGTAATTGGTGAAACACCTTCCACCCGAATCCAAGCAAAACATACTGCGGACACTCATACCCCATCTTGATACTTTCGAGGGGTTGGTCGATCGCGGGGAGGCTCGAATTCGGAAGATAGCCGCGAATCGGGGGGTCGATTGGGATCTCCTCTCGGAAGAGAAGAGATTGAACTTGATTGATGAAATCCTCCATGAGTCCTGAACTTGGCTGATCGAGTCGTCAGAGACACAAACGTTTGGATTTCGGGCCTACTTTGGCGTGGTACCCCACATCAAATCGTATTGCTTGCAAGAGCCGGAGTCCTTCTTCCGATTTTCTCACAGTCCATGTTGGATGAACTTCTCACAAAACTCAAAACCAATTTTGATTTTTCGGAAGTTGATGTTCAAATTACCGAGCAAGAAATCACAGAGATGGGGGAGGAAATTGAGATTACTAGTGAGGCACATTATGTTGCCAATGATCGAAAAGACGACCAATTTGTGGGGTGCGCAATCCTGGGAATAGCCACTGCGATCATATCCGGGGACAAGCACCTCCTCGAATTGGGCACGATAGAAGACATTCCGATTCTTTATCCAAGGGACTACTTGAAGCGTATTGAGAAGCAATGACGGATGAGGAAGCGACCCAGGTTCAAGCTCCGTTCTCGGCACCCCCGACGGGAATTGAAGTGATGGAAACCGAAGAGGGCGAATTCAGTTTTCTGATAAGGATTCCCCCAGAGCCATCACATGTTGCCACAGCAATTTGGAAATGTGGATTGGCGCTTCTCTTTCTTGGTGCAACATTCTGGTTTCCTTTTTCAGAATACATTGCAAGTTGGTTTCTCGTGCTGCCAAGACTTCTCATGATTGCTCTCATCGTGGCTTTCTGGGTCTTCTTCTTGGTCTCGGAATTTCTCGAGGTCACGATTTATACACTTGGAAAGGAAGCCCTCGTTTTCAAAAACAAAACCCTTGGATTCATGTATGGCGAAAATCAAATCTCTCGTATGGATGCCGCGGATGTCTTCGAGAAAAGAAATGACGACCCCAAGTATCCATGTTCCGTAGCAATCGAGGTTGCATCGCAGAAAGATTTTTTTGAATCCATTCCCCTGACCGAAGCGCAATGCAAGTGGTTATTGCCAATCATTAAATCTTGGCTGGAAGATTCAAGCGGCTTGATACATCCAGATGACGAAGATCATCGATAACAGGTCCCGCTCCCCCCTCAATCCCCGATCTGAATATCCAGATTCTTCATCAGTCTTGAGAGGTTGGGTTGCTTGATCCCCAGGCGTTTGGCGGCTTTGGTTTGGTTTTCGCCCTCTAGGCGGAGGGCGCGGAGGACCAGCCGGGATTTGAATTCGTCGACCGCCTCGGAGAGAGGGAGCTCATCGATAGGGTCTTGCGCCTGAACCGGCTTCCCTTGCTCCAGCTGGAAATCGTCCGGCCCCAACACCTCATCTTGAGCCAACACAATGGCACGTTCGACTACATTGGAAAGCTGGCGAACATTCCCAGGCCAGTGATAGGTTGTCAACTTCCGAATCGCCTCTTCGGACACTTCAACTGTGGGGACACCCAGTTCGCGCGTCGCCTTATTTACGAAGAAGGGGACGAGTTCGCGAATGTCTTCTAGTCGATCTCGGAGGGGCGGAAGGTGGATCGTGACTACATTCAGCCTGTAGTACAGGTCCTCACGAAATTTATGATCGGCCACAGCCTTTTCCAGGTCCCTGTTGGTCGCGGCGATAACCCGAATATCCGACTTAATACTGGTGGTTCCCCCCACCCGATCAAATTCGTGTTCCTGTAAGACTCGTAGCAGCTTGGTCTGGATAGTCGGTCCAATGTCCCCAATCTCATCAAGGAAAACACTTCCGCCGTTGGCGATTTCAAATTTCCCCTTCTTCTGCGCGACCGCACCGGTAAAGGAACCTTTCTCATGGCCAAAAAGTTCGCTCTCTAATAACTCGGGAGAGAGAGCGACCGAGTTCACCACCATCAGCGCTTGATCCGACCGCGGGCTCCAATTATGAATGGCCCGTGCGAACACTTCTTTCCCAGTCCCGCTTTCGCCGCGTAATAGAACAGTCGATTTTGTTCTCGCCACGCGCTGAGCAAGATCGATGACTTCCCGAATCGCGGGAGAGGAACCGATGAGGGTGCGGAACTGAGAATCGAGTTCCTGACGATACGCATCCTTCTCCATGGTGACTCGCGCGTGAGTTTGAGCGTTGCGCAGGGCGACCGATGCTTGAGAGGCGAACGCCTCCAGGAGCCTGAGATCGTCTTCCCCGAAACCCTCTGGTCGCCGGGAGTTAATCGCCTCGATCGCCCCGAGTATATGACCCTGAAGTTCCATGGGTGCACAGATAATGGATCGCGTTTGAAAGTCGGCTTTCTGGTCGATGCCTGAATAAAAGCGTTCATCGGTCGCGGGATCGTTGACAATGACCGATTCCTTTTTGGTAACCACCCAACCGACAATACCCTGGTCAGGTTGAAGCTTAGTTTCAAGAAGTTCTTCGCTGCCACCCTTAATCGTATGAAAGATGAGTTCGCCGGTGCTCGGGTCGACGGTCAGTAAACTGCACCCTTCAGCGTCGAACAAATCGCAAATCGCAGTGAGGATGGTGGACAACAGCTCCCGGGAGTCCAGGGTGCGGCAGATCATCCGATCCACTTCGATCCACCGCTCGAGGCTCTGGTGCGATGGGTTCGATGACATGATAACCTTTTTCCATTGAGGAAAAACGGGAAACAGCGCCTCCGCCAATCAGATAAAAACCGGGGTTGCTTGATCTCAATCCTGGAGATTTGGGATACCCCTGAATGATGAAGAGTCTAGTGCCGCTTTTCCAGATATTAAAGGGCTTTATCTCAGTTCTTTCCTTATCCCCTGTCCATCGGGGTTCGGCAGTCTTTCTGGCGGTCGCAATCACCTGTCAAATCAGTATTGGCGAAACAATCCACATCACTCCCAAGAATGGGGTTCCATCGGCATGGGAACTGGTTTCTGTCGAACCCGATCGGATCGTTGTTCGTAAGGGCGGCGCTCGCTTCGAGTTCTCACGCGACCAGATCGAACGGGTTTCAAATCCCGAGGTCGCTAGGTTGGTGGAAACCGCGCAGAAACTCCTGGTCGAAGTCGACAAACACAGTCCCGATACCTTCCCCAAACTGGAAACAGATTTGGAGAAGGTTCATCCCGGTCTCGTACGCGCTGCAAAACATTTCAGTTGGGTGATTCCCGAACTAACCGAAACCCGGGACCGAGTTGCCCAGGCCAAAGCGGATATATCGAAAACCTTAGATTTGACAGGAGAGTTTCAAGAGGATCTGGCCGCGATCGAGAAGATGGCCCAGGCGCGATCGCCCGTTGCATCGAATTGGGAGGAAGTCGTTGAGAACACTTTCAAAAAGGCGAAGGAGATTCCGTTTGAGGACATTCGGACAGAGGTTGTTTCAGACATCGAAAGTTTCCGAAGAACCATCCGGCTGAGCTTGGTCCGTCGGACCGAAGAGACTGAAAACAGAGTCCGTGAGCGCGGTCAAAGTTTGCTCGAAAGACTGGAAAGGGGCGAAATCGATCCTGGCCAGTGGGCGGTTTTTCTCCGGGATCTCCGGCGCCAAGTTGCAGAGCAAGTCCCAGATGCAGACCTTCGTCTTGAACTCGAAGCATTCCTGAATGAAATCGAGCAGGATTCCGCGGAGAAAGTGGTCATCGCTGAAGAGAAGATCGCCCATCGGAACATTCAAAAGTCATTGGATCAGATCCAAAGTTTGGTATTGGATACGACTCAAACCGAAAACTTCATGGCCGAAGCGGAATCGCTTTCCTCGCAGATCGCGGACCTTCCGGATTCATCCACAAAACAGGAGCTGCAAGAAACCCTCGGTTTTTACCAATCAGACCATACCGAAGCACTCGCTCAGATGCGGCGTGCCCAGCAACCCGATCAAATACCCGCTCAAAAACCAGACACCACGAACGGGGGATCAAAGGATCAATCAGGGGCCAACCCAGATTGGTTACTCATAGGAGGAGGCGCAGGAGGTTTGGGCCTTTTGGTTCTCATCCTGCTCTTCTTCAAGAAGAAGAAAGGCCCGCGGGCGG
>JAJDBZ010000130.1 GCA_029261095.1 Candidatus Omnitrophota bacterium
ACTCGATGGCCTCGGAGCACTGGATTCCGACACCCGACTTGTGGGCTTGGGCAGCACCGATGAACGTGTTCGAGCCGCAGCGATCCGTCTTTCCGAAAGAGACCCGAACCTTCTTTCGGCGCTTGTCGACTGCTTAACCGATGAAAGCGAGATGGTGCGATTGCAGCTCGCGCTCTCTCTTGGCACCTTTCTCGAACAGGATGCGGAATTGTCGCTCGCCGAGTTGCTCACGAAGGAAGAGCACCCACTGTTTCGCACCGCCGCGCTGACCGGCCTGGCGGGCCGCGAATTGGAATTTCTCAAGGGCTGGACGGAGCGAGACAAGAAGGATCCGGCCCTTGTCTCCCTACTCGCACAGTGCGTGTTGGAAGAAGCGAGCCAATCGCGGATCGAGGAACTCTTTTCCTTATTCGAAAACACGCCCACCGATCGCGCCTGGCAGCGCGACTCCCTGCTCAAAGCCTTTGCCAGCATCCGCTACGCCACGCCCTTCGGGCTCAACGAGGAACCGACCGCGCTAACCGCGCTGATGCGAACGCCAAATGTCCCTACCCGTCAAAGGGTTTTGCGTGCTTTGAATCAATTCACTTGGCCGGGTGCCAAACCGCCGGATACCCTAACTCGTAGCGCGTCTCCGCTCACTCCGCAACAGGAAGAGTTTGTGAAAAGCGGCCAACAGATTTATGCGGTGGCCTGTGCCTCGTGTCACCAACTGCATGGGGGTGGAAATCCGGGCACTGTTCCCCCGCTCGCGGGAAGCGATTGGGTCGCCGGTCCTCCGGATCGGCTTGCTCGCATTGTCTTGCACGGGCTCTATGGGCCGGTGGAGGTGAATGGGCAGACCTGGAATCTCAACATGCCGGCGCTCGGGGTGCTCGACGACGAACAGATCGCCGGTGTCCTCAGTTACATCCGGCGTGCTTGGGGGAATGCCGCCTCGCTGGTCGAACCCGAATTGCTGGCTGCGGCGCGCAAAGAGACCGAGGGAAGGACTCTCCCCTGGCGAATAGAGGAACTCTCGCAAGTAACCGCAGGAGACACCGATGAGGTCTCGACCATCACCCCCTCGGCGAACGGCGAAGTGGTGTTACCCGCTCGGCGGGCCACAGTCTTCGGCCAGCGGCTCGCCTACCGTCCCACGCTCGATGTCCTTGCACCGTGGGTCGTCGCGGAGGACATCGCCGAATGGCAAGTGGAAGTTGCGGAAGCGGGGGACTACAATGTCTTCGTAACCCTCGCCGCCGATGACCAATCGGCGGGCGATTTTTATGTCATCGAAACCGAAGGGAGCCGGACACGTGGCGAGGTGCCCGACTCCGGTGGCTACGACCGCTTCAAGGAACAACCCAGCGGTAACCTAACTTTGCGTGCGGGTTTGAACCGCGTGCTTCTCCGACCCGACGGACCGCTCAAGCGAGAACTTGCGGATGTGCGGAGGTTACGTCTCGTGCCCAGCCCAAAGGGTTCAAGGTAGTCGTTGTCTTATTTTGAAGCCGGCTGGTAGCGGGATCGGAAATCGAACTCCCGGTCGACCTCGCTCACCGACCACAGCCTGTTTCGCGGACTGACCTGATTAAACTAACGAAGTTTAAGAATCCGCGCCAACGACCTATCTCACTTGATCTCCAGGGTGGTGGAGGATACCGTTGTTTCTCTGACAGCGATATTTGTAAAGAGCGATGGATCGAATCCCTGATTGAGACTGACCCTTAGGTGATACTTCCTTCTTCTCGTTTACGAAGAGACTACAGGCTGTATCGATTTGACATAAAGGTCACCAGAATGTCAGTAGCAAGATCTGGAAACAATCAGCCTAGACAATTGCATAAATCAAGCAAATTGAAACATAACCCTGAAAGGAAAATGAAATGATCACAAGAAAACTGCGATGGACTGCCACGGGTTTGCTCTTGGGAGCGATCCTTGCCTTTGCACCGAGTACGCTAATCCCTTCGGCCTTGGCGGCAGAGCAAGCCTCTGACACGATCTTACCCAAACACAGGTCCCACCTGCCCATGCCTAACACGGTCCGGCAGGCCTTCGTCAACTACGACGCGAAAAGCCCAGACACCCAGTTTCCGCCGATCCCGCAACTCCGTCCCCCGGAAGGGGCGCCAAACGTGATGATCGTGCTCATTGACGATGCTGGTTTCGGCGCGTCCAGCACCTTTGGCGGCCCTTGCCAAACGCCCACCATGGAAAGGCTTTCGAAAGAAGGTCTGAGATACACACGCTTCCACACGACCGCGTTGTGTTCCCCGTCGCGCCAGGCGTTGCTCACCGGACGTAACCACCACTCCGCTGGAATGGGCGGTATCACTGAGATCGCCACCGGGGCTCCAGGCTATTGCTCGGTTCGTCCCAATTCCATGGCCCCGCTGGCGGAGACGCTTAAATTGAATGGCTACAACACCGCACAATTCGGCAAGTGTCATGAGGTCCCCGTCTGGCAGACCAGCCCAGTCGGGCCATTCGACTCCTGGCCCGCGGGGGGCGGCGGCTTCGAATACTTCTATGGATTCATCGGCGGAGAGGCCAACCAATGGTATCCCACCCTGTTTGAGGGCACCACACCGGTTGAGGTCAATAAGACGCCGGAAGAGGGATATCACCTTGTCGAAGACATGACCGACAAGGCCATCAAATGGATCGGGCAACAACAAGTGTTAACTCCGGACAAACCCTTCTTTGTCTACTTTGCACCCGGTGCCACTCACGCCCCGCATCATGTCCCGAAAGAATGGGCCGACAAATACAAAGGCAAGTTCGATCAAGGTTATGACAAGATACGCGAGGAAACCTTCGCCCGACAAAAAGAACTTGGAGTTATTCCTCAGGACTGCAAACTCACCGCGCCCAACTCCGAGGTGCCGCGCTGGGACGACATGCCAGACGATTTCAAACCCGTACTGAGCCGCGAGATGGAGGTGTACGCGGGTTACCTCGAATATACCGACCACCATGTTGGCCGGATTGTGGATTCGTTGGAGAAACTCAAGATCCTAGACAACACCCTGATCTTCTATATCTGCGGCGACAATGGCGCCTCCGCCGAGGGGTCGATAAACGGTTGCTTTAATGAAATGAGTTATTTTAACGGGCTGCAAGCCCAAGAGACTCCGGAATACCTGACGGCGCGTTTGGACCAACTTGGGGGCCCCACGTCTTACAATCACTATGCCGTGGGGTGGGCGCTGGCGATGAACACCCCATACCAATGGACCAAGCAG
>JAJDBZ010000014.1 GCA_029261095.1 Candidatus Omnitrophota bacterium
CATGCTGGTCGGGAAAGGGTCTCAGATCAGCAATCGAGAGTTCGGCGACCACCAACTCCATCTTGAGTTCGCGACTCCCTATGAACCGGACCGTCGAGGGCAGGGAAGAGGGAACAGTGGAATGTATCTCCATGGCCGATATGAATGTCAGGTGTTGGAGTCGTTTGGTCTGATTCAGCGCGGGGGCGATTTGGGTTCGTTCTACCAGATGGCCGTGCCCCGCACTAATGCCGCCCTTCCTCCCCTCTATTGGCAGACCTACGATGTCACGTTTCGTGCACCGAGATTCAATGAGGATGGCTCTTCGAAGGAACACGCTGTGGTGACGGTTGTTCTTAACGGCGTAAAAATCTATGACCAAAAAATCCTCGAGAGCCCGACAGCTGGCGGGACCTCGGGGGAAGAAGCCTCCAAGGGGCCCCTCATGCTCCAAGATCATGGCAATCAGGTGCGTTACCGAAATATCTGGGTGTTGGACAACATCGACTGATCCAGAAGACCCCAAGCCGAAACACCCCGGTTGGATTCGGCTTGGAAACCCAACGTGCGGTATCAGATAATACCCATTACCCATGGATTGAGGTACGCTTTCGGCATGTTCGAGAGAGCGTCCAACCTATGAGCCCATTCGTAGCCAACCGATGAAGATTCTTGCAGTCGCGGACATTCACTATAGCCTGCCACAGTTCGATTGGATCGAACAAACCGCTGGTGACTTCGATGTCGTGATTATCGCCGGAGACCTGCTGGACCTCGCCGGGTTTGCGGATCTCGATGTTCAGATTGTGGTGGTGCACAAATACCTGGAACGTCTTCGCAAGAAAACAAAGCTATTCGTTTCTTCGGGCAATCATGATGGCGATACTCGAAACGATGCGGATGAGATGGTCACACAATGGCTGCAGGATGCCAGGAATGAGAATCTCTTTGTCGATGGTGATGGTGTCAACCTGAAGGGGACCAGGTTTACCGTTCTCCCCTGGTGGGATGGCCCTGAAACCCGAGAGCAAATGGTTTCCATCCTCGATGCAGAAGTGGGCATGACTCGGTCGAAATGGCTCTTAATCCATCATGCACCCCCGAGCGAATCACCGATATCCCTAGTGAGAGACTCCGACCAGGGAGACCCGTTTTTCAGAGGAATTCTTCAACGGTTGAACCCTGATCTTGCGATCTGTGGTCATATCCACAACTCGCCATTCGCTGAAAAGGGCTCATGGGTCGACAAGGTCGGTTCCACTTGGGTTTTTAATCCCGGAAAGCAGATCGGCCCGGTTCCGTCCCACGTTCTGTTCGACCTGGAAGCCATGACCGCCGAATGGGTGTCAGTATATGGCAGCGAGTGCGTGGATCTGAACGAAACGCAGGTTCGCATTCAGTCCGGTTGATCGCTACTGATCCTTCGTGGGCCGTCTTTCGATGTAACGTGGGTGTTTGTTCATGAGCGTATCAAGGACTTCGTCCACCATGCTCAGATGGTCCCCGTACTCCTTAAACTGCGATTTGACATCGACAAGGTACTTGTTCAGGGAATCGAGGCGCCTGGCCAAGATCTCCGCCACATAGAGCGCCGCTTCCGGTTTCCATGCCAGGACTTTTTTCGCATCATCTACGATGTAAAACTCCGAGTCCTCCAGCGCCCGGACTGTTGCGGTGTGGGGTTGGTCGAGAAGAATCGCCATCTCCCCAAAAACTGCTAAAGCATCTCGCACCTCGGCAATGACTACATTATCTTTCAGGACCTCCACCGCGCCCTCTTTGATTAGGAAGACCAAGTCATCTTGAGTTCCTTGTTCGATCACAAGGTCCCCCTTCTTGACCTGGCGAGTCGGGAAATCTTCAAAGAATTCGAATAAAGTTTGCATCCTTTTTCACCCGTTTCCGAGAAGCATCTGCCAAAGCGACTCTTCAGAGTTTAGTGATCTCATCAGCATTCATTCTACAGCCTATTCCATCCGAGGTGGAGGGGATTCAAGTCTCCTGACAGGATGCTGTCAGGAGGGGTCTGATAGATTTCTTGTCAGGTACGGTTTACCGGCCATTTCAAGATTGAAGGAGATTGGCATCATGAACAAACAAAGTCTGATTGAAAACTTGAAGCAAACTCAAACATTCTTCGAGAGAGGGACCTCCTGTTTCTCAGAAGAGCACTCGGAGTTTTCACCCGTCGAAGGAACCTTTACAGTCGCTCAACAGGTGGCCCACGCGGCCCAAAGCATCGGGTGGTTCATCGATGGAGCCTTTCGCAACAACGAGTTCGACAAGGATTGGGAGGGGTTCCACAGCGACACCACCTCCCTCGCAGCCGCCCGGAGCTTGTTCTCCAAGGCGATTGAAGAGGCGGTTGCCGCAATTGAGTCGCAAACTGTAGAGCAACTCACTCAACCGATCGAGGATGAGGTAGTCATGACAGGAATGCCGAAGTTCTGTATTCCTGGCGCGATCGCCGAGCATACGGCTCATCATCGAGGCGCGCTGACCGTATACGCGCGATTGCTTGGGATGACTCCGCCAATGCCCTACACCGAAGTGACCGCGACGGCATAATCCAGCATGATCCTCGTGTGTCGCCCAGCGATTCATGCGCCGGGCGACACACGATATCGTCGTCACATAAAACTATACTGACCGATCCCAATGACCCGTCGAGCCGACCGCCTCTTTGAATTGCTGCTGCTCCTCCAACGAGGACAGACCACCACTGCGCGAGAGCTCTCTGAGGAATTGGAGGTCTCCGAACGGACCGTATACAGAGATATCCAAGCCCTGATGTTGTCGGGAGTCCCTATCGAGGGCGAGGCCGGCATTGGGTATCTCCTTCGAAAGGAGTTCGAGTTGCCCCCCTTGATGTTCACTGCTGAGGAAGCGAGGGCCCTCGTGCTCGGCGCGCGAATGGTTCAGGCCTGGGGCGACAGCGGGCTTCAAAAGGGAGCGGCCAGACTCTTGGACAAGGTCCGCGCGGTGGCGCCCCCCTCGGTCCGCGAGGCGTTCGAGGATCAGACTCTAACGGTGCCGGACATGCACATCGACACGGAGTTCCGCGCGGCGCTCAAGAGCATCCGTGAGGGGATCTACTCCCAGAAAAAACTCCACTTCGTATACCACCGGTTGGACGGTCTCAAGATGGAAAGAACGGTGAGGCCTCTCGGTCTCAGTTTCTGGGGCAAGGTTTGGCTCCTCGCGGGCTGGTGCGAGCTGCGCGAGGATTTCCGAACCTTTCGTATCGACCGCATCCAGAACCTATCCATCACCGAAGTGATTTTCGAACAAGAAGAAGGAAAAACCCTTCAAGACTATCTACGATTCGTAGGGGAAACGTAATCGACATTCAAAAGGCTCCCGGCTCCCAATAGTGACATTTGCTATTTACATCACGAACCCAAAGTGTTAGGTTATTTAATACAGGGGAATTCTTCGACCTCTTTGGGGAAAGAGCCGAAGACAAAAATAGGGGGAGAACCCAATGAGCTACCTTTCACGTTCTCAAACTCAACATTTTCTTATTTTTGCGCTGTGTCTATTGCTGGCGACGGACATATTTCTGCGAGTTTTCGATGGAGACCCGGTTCAGGCCACGAGGATTACAGGGCGTGAGACCGATGCCGCGATCCATCAATTAGCTGGAACCTATTATCAAATGGCCGCCGCCAACAATGCCTTGGCCGCTAGTATCACCGGGCTGAATAATCAGCTGGCGCGCCTTGATTTGGAGCGTTGGGCCAAAGCCGAGAAGCAGCTTGCGGATTCGCAAGAACTCCTCGCGGCCGCCGCGAATGAACTTGCCTTTACAATTGCACCACCTGATATTGCCACAGACAGCGGAGAGGTTCCTCCCTCCGATGATTCATCGGAAGACGAGGAATCGGGTGAAAACAGTTCGAGGATTCGGGTTAACGAGTAGATGGGGAATGCCCATCTCTCCCGATGATCTCAACTGATCCTCTCTCTTGAACTAAGAGAGTGATTTTTCAGGAGATCGGTTCCGTTTGGGGACCTCTCCAAGAAGGAGCTGTCTGATGTTTTGCACGAAACGGTATCTGGTATTTCTTGGATTGATTTGCATTCTGGTTTCGGGAATGGCCACGCCCTCTCAGGCTGGATTGCTATCCCCGTTGGGTTGGATCGCTGATCGATTCGTTCCAGGCCAACCCGAACCCGAAGACCCACACGTCTACCCCGACGGGACCATGCTTTACGATCTTTGGACCTGCAAAGGGGAGAACGACTATGGGTGGGTCGGAGTGACCGACCACTTCACCGACGAAGACCCTTATGTCCTCGTTGTCGTGAGAACCGAATTCGATGACACTGCGGGCCTTCGTGAAGATGTCGGGGTCGAAATCATCGCCCCCCGTCACAACCGCATTATTGCCGCTGACCGAGTCCGCCTCCGAAGAAACCAGGACATCGCATTTTTTTACAACCCGCTTGAACTCGCTCGCCGCGGCGGTTGGGGAGAGTACAAAGCCATTCTCAACTGGGATGGGGTTCCCCGCGATGAAATCATCTTTCAACTGAATCGGGTCGAGGACCTCGAGCAACAAGCCGAGTTCCTGGACCAACAAGCACAGACCGATGAGGCGTTCGAGAATCAGTTCGCCAACCAAGATCTGGAAGCTCGTTCACTTTTGGGTGAACCCGATTCGGGGCCTATCGGCAATATCGATTCACTGCCTGAACGGATGGAACCGCAAGGTGAGTTTTTCGATCTTGGGGGGAATGCTTCGCAGGAACCTCATCTGGTGATCCGCGACCCGCACGATCAGCATCGCCTTGATTTCACGAATGACTCAGGTCAGATCATCGTTTACCCCAAAAAGGTTCGAAAAGACTGGAAAGAGAACGCAGGTGCCGATCTGAAGCATCGGATCTCTCGGTACTACGTGTTCCTGTAGATCTTTTGATATCGTCTCCACATAGGGAATGCCCCCGCCAACGGGGCGCGTTCCCTATGTGATGGAGGACATCAAGGACTGGTACGGTCTCTGCCTAGGTCCCGTTTCCATCCCTTGAAACCCCGGTCCGATCCCGTGAAATCCCGGACTTGATCCGCCTCGTCCCTCTCCTCATTCATTCAAATCTTATCGGATGAATTTATTCTAACCGACTGTATTTATTTGGCTTGGGTCTATTGACATCAGGTTTCGATCGATTCCTGATTGGCGTTGGCATAAACCCTGCTCTAATCAAAGTGCGGCCCCAACACGCCCCACACTCGGGAGGGCGTGAAAAGGTCGCAAAACAGAAAAGACGCAAGGGGAAGGGAGTGCCCCGCGTTGGCATCAGGGCGAACCATCTTCGAAAAAACATTCAACTCCAAATAGCCGGCTCATTGAGCCTGACGATTAGGGCCACAACGCAGACGAGGTAGGTGAACAAGGGGACCCGGACCTCTCTCGTGCGGCTGGACTCACGGTCTCTGGGGGACACTGACTGTAACAAGGCCCGAAATCGTCGAAACGGCGTTTGGAATAACAGGGATGCCCTGAATCTAGGAAGAGAAGAGAAAGGAATCATGGCGGAAGCGACTCTAGGGAAATCGTATGGCGACTTGTTGACCTCGATCGGAATCATCGATGAGGACCAACTCAACCGAGCAATGGCGATCCAAGCCAACCAAGGGGGCGATCTCGATGAGGTTCTGAGCGAAAACGAAATCGCTGAATTGGATGAAATCCAGGAGGGGCTCTCAAAGCACCTCGGGATTGAAAGGATCAACATTGGCGATGCTACCATCCCCAAAGAGGTGCTGGACTCCGTACCCGTCCGCTTGGTTCACCGATACAACCTGGTACCGGTGGAACGAATGGATGGCTATCTGAAGGTGGCCACCGCCGATCCTTCGAACTACGCCGCTCTAGATGACCTGCAGTTTGTTCTCAAGAGCGAAGTGGAACCACTTCTCGCCTATAGCGCCGATATCCGCAAAGCGATCAAACAGTATTACGGGATCGGATCCGATACAGTCGACAGTTTGGTTGAGGAAGAGGGAGTCGACCTCGAATCCGACACCCTCGCGGGCGGTGATGGAGACATCGAAGAGTTATCGGAGGATGCCTCCATCATCCGCTTCGTGAATCAGGTCATGAGCGAAGCGATTAGCGACCGTGCGACCGATATCCATATCGAACCTTTCGAGGATATGTTGCGCATTCGTTATCGTATCGATGGCCTGCTTTACGAAGCCTCCCTTCCCCCGGCAATCCGCAGATACCAAGCCGCCATCATCTCGCGTATCAAGATCATGGCCGACATGAACATCGCCGAGAAAAGGCTGCCTCAGGATGGCCGTATCACGATCCGTCGGGGTGGGACTGAGTTCGACCTTCGTGTGTCGACCGTGCCGACTCCGTATGGGGAAAGCATTGTCACTCGTATCCTCAACAGCAGCGGAGAGTTGTACAACCTTGAGAAACTGGGAATGGATCCCGGGAGTTATGAGATCTGGGAGAAAATGATCCATCGTTCCCATGGCATCATCCTGGTTACCGGACCCACCGGTTCGGGGAAAACGACCACCCTCTATGCATCGCTCGCCGAACTCAATCGAACCGATGTGAAGATCATTACCATTGAGGAACCGATCGAATATCAGATGGATGGGATCACTCAGATCCAGGTTCAACCCAAGATCGGTCTCACCTTTGCCACAGTCCTCCGGTCGCTCCTTCGTCAAGATCCAGACATCATGCTTGTCGGTGAGACTCGAGATCAAGAAACTGCGGAGATCACCATCCGGACCGCGCTAACCGGTCACTTGGTGTTCAGCACCTTGCACACTAATGATGCGGCTGGCGCCATCCCCCGATTGATCGACATGGGTGTCGAGCCTTTCCTGGTCGCCTCGTCGCTGATTGGCATCATCGCGCAACGTCTCCTTCGAGTCATCTGTCCGACTTGCAAAGGCGAGGTGGAACCACCTAAGGATATGCTTCTCGCTCTCGGATATCTTCCCAAGGATTACGAAGGGATGACTTTCTATAAGGGAAAAGGGTGCGAGGAGTGCAAATACCTCGGTTACAGCGGCCGAACCGGAATCTATGAAATGGTCCCGGTGACTCAGGAAATTCGTGACCTGGCGATCAAACGGTCCTCTGGCGCCGATATCAAAAAAGTCGCCATGCAACAAGGGATGCTCACTCTCCGCCAATACGGTTGGGCGAGAGTCCAACAGGGGCTCACCACGGTCGAAGAACTGCTCCGGGTGACCCAAGAAGATGTTCACCTTGAGAAGTCCATCACGGACGAAATGGCGAAGGACAAAGACCACAAGATTGAACCGGAGTTTGAACTCTAACCATGCCGAAGTTCGCGTACAAAGCCAAACGCCCCAACGGAGAGGTGGTGGAAGGAACCCTCGAGGCTGAGAACAAACGGCTGGTCGTCTCGAAACTGCATGGGATGAAGGTCTTCCCGATTTCAATCGAGGAAGAAGGAGGTAGAGGACTCCAAGCCGAGGTCAATCTTCAAACTTTCTCTAGAATTCGGTTTACGGACATTGTGACATTCACCCGCCAACTATCCGATCTCACAAAAGCAGGTCTGCCCCTCGTCCGGTCGCTTGAGGTGTTGGTGGAACAGACCGACAATGACAAACTCAAATCCGTAATCCGTGGAATGAACAACGATGTTTCCGGCGGTATGGCTTTTTCCGACGCTCTCGCAAAATATCCAAAGCATTTCTCCGATTTGTATTGCAGCATGGTCCGATCGGGGGAGGTGGGCGGATACCTGGACACGGTCCTCGACCGATTGGCCGACTTCCTCGAAAAAGAGGCGGACATTCGCAGTCAGATCCGAAACGCAATGGCTTACCCGGTGATCATGATTTGTGTCGCCGTCGCGGTAGTTCTCATTCTGACTGTCTATGTCGTTCCAACATTTGTTAAGATGTTCGAGGAACAGAATTTGGCGCTTCCTAAAATCACACAAATTCTCGTAACCATCAGTGAAACATTCACCTCTTACTGGTACGGCATCATCGCGGCGATCTGTTTGGTGGTTTGGGGATACCGAAAGTATGCAGCGACCCCAGAGGGGAGAACCAACATCGATCGATTCAAACTTCAGGTTCCTATCCTCGGAGACATGGTGAAGAAACAAGAGATTGCAAAATTTTCGAGAACTCTCGGCACATTACTCGGGAATGGAGTATCAATTCTCAAAGCCCTGGATGTGGTCACCGATGTCATCACCAACAAGATCCTCTCGGAGGAAGTGAAAGGTCTGAAAGCCGATATCTCCGAGGGCGAACGTCTATCAACAAAGATGAAACAAAGCGAGATTTTCCCGCCTGTCGCGGTCAACATGGTCGCGGTCGGCGAAGAGACCGGGCAGCTTGAGACCACGCTGCAACGGATTGCAGAGACTTATGAAGTTGAAACTGAACGTGCCCTGAAAACCATGGTGACTCTGATCGAACCTCTCTTGATTGTCAGCATGGCCGTGGTGGTCGGGTTTATCGTCATGGCGATGATCCTGCCCATCTTTCAGATGTCGCAACATGTGGGTTAAGGGCGCGAAACGAAACCTCACCCCCTAACCCCCTCTCCATCAAATGGAGAGGGGGGAATGAAATTCCCCCTCCACGCAATGCGGGGAGGGGGTTAGGGGGTGGGGTTAGATAAGGTGGGAGAAGAAAATGAAGAAAGAAAAGAAGACACAAAACACAAACCAGGTCCCCAGATTCAAACAGGGCGCGGGGACCGATTCCTGGAAACTGGCGGCGGCGCTCATCCTGGCCTTGGCGGTTGGGATCGGCGGCGGCATCGCCATGGATCAGTCCAAACAGAAACCGAAACTGTCCGATCACGAACTCGGGCTGGAAATCGAGCAACCCACGCAGGACGCGGAGGGTTGAGAAGGAGAAGAGGTTGCAGGGACATTGGATCGTCTCAATCCCCTGAATCGCATCAGGAAGGGACGACCAAACAAATATACAGTGGTAAAGGCTCCATAAGGAGGGAATAAAATGGACCAACAAGAAAAGAAAATCAGAAGGCGCGAGTCAGGTTTCACACTGATTGAACTCATGCTTGTGATTGTGATTCTCGGGATTCTCGCGGGTGTCGCGGTGAACTCGTTCACAGGCGTCAGCGATGACGCGCGTAGTGCGGCGGCGAAATCGGATATCCAGACCATCACCACCGCCATCAAAATGTTCGAACTTGAGACCGGGCAGTTTCCAGCTGAGGACGAATGGATCGAGGAGTTAACCACCAAGACCGACGATCACAAGGCCCACATGGAAAAACTACCCAACGATCCTTGGGGTGTTGAGTACAACTATCGTGAAGAGAGCGAAAATGGGAGCGATTTCCCAGATATCTGGTCGAACGGTAAGGATAAAGAAGAAGGAACCGACGACGACATCACCAACTGGCAGTCCGATGAAGACCTCGAAGATAGCGGCGGCGAAGAATAACCAGGCACCGAAAACTATCTCCCCCCGGAGCGACTTGTCGTTCCGGGGGGGCTAAATGTCTGACGTCACCCGCGCAGGGTTAAAACCCCGTGCTAACCATGCGAAGCCCTCTTTAGCGGGCTGTGGCTCAAGGAGTCCCTTTAGTGGACTTCGTATGGTTAGCCCAGGAATTCATTCCTGGGCGGGGAGCCGGAGACCTCGATAGAACGTTGCTCCGCATCGTTCCTCACCCACATCGGATTCCCATCCGATATGGGTTTGATCGAAGTTTCGTAGCCCGGCATCTCATCACCGGGAGCCGAAGACAGGCCGAGCGTGAAGTTGTCACGCCATCCCGGGAAAGGGTTCCCGGGCTACGGTCTGACCGGAGATTTGCGGAGCCGACCCAGCCCGCGACGGGTTTAAACCGCGTCGCTACACAGAGCGAAGTTCGTTGAAACGGACTCAAAACAAATCGATATGGAGAAAGGAGAGCAACCATGGAACCTGCTCAGACCAGAGCCCTCACTTGGGTCAGGAAGCACTTCAAACGTGGCCTCTCCATTTTTGCTGGGCTGGTTCTTGCTCTAGCGTCAGGATTCGTAATTGTGAATAGTTTCATTACTGATGCCTCGACGGATGGCGTCAGCGCTGTGAAGTCCGATATCCGGACACTATGCACCGGCTGCATAATGTTCCAACTCGAGACAGGTCAATTCCCTGGTGATGACAACTGGATCGAGGCGTTAACCACCCACACCGACAAACACAAACAACACATGGAAAAGATTCCCAAAGATCCCTGGGGAAACGAATACCAATACCGTTTGGTGGGTCGTCAGCAGCAGGACATCCCGGACCTCTGGTCGATGGGGCCCGATGAGATTTCCGGCACTGAAGACGATGTCACCAACTGGGTGATAGACACACAAAGGTTAGCGGGAGCGAACCGATGACCCAACTCAAACACGCCTTCCGAAAATTCTTCTACGGCGAGGGCCGCAACCACGGCTCCCTCGAACCGACTCTCTCCATGCTGCTCATTGGGCTGGTTGTCGGCCTACTCCTTCAATCGATGAACCTGCAAAACCGAAATCTCACCATCGACAATTTGGAGGATCGCATTCAGTTTCTTGAGCTGCGCCTCTTCCTCGAAACCCAAACGATTTACCAACCGAAGAAACAACGAGGCGAACGCATCGACGGTTCAGATATTCGGCGGGCAGGAGAAGGAGCCGACGGAGTCCGAATATGCGATTTAGTGTGAAACGAGAAAGTGAGTTAATGAGTTTAAACATTGCTCCCGCGGCAATGACCTCCCTGTTGTGGCGTCCCTCTCATAGGAGGGGGGCGTCACAGAGCCTTCCGGAAGACGGCGCTACGAAGAGTAACACCGGATTCACCCTAATAGAACTCGTGGTCGTCATCGCCATTGTGGGTTTGATGTCCACCATGGCGGTTGTCTCTTTCAAAGGCATTCTCACCAAACAGCGGGCAGAAGGGGTGGTTCAGGATGTGACCATCGCCCTGCGCATGGCCCACCAAACCAGTGTCTTCCAACAAGAAAAACAGGACATTGTATTCAATTTTAAGAAGAGTTCTTATCACCGAGAGTTTCTTGCGGAAGGAAAGCATTCGAGACGGAAACGGGTGACCGAAGGAGAGTACACCACTCTTCCAAGACCTTTTGAAATCCTCTTCGTTTACTTTCCTGAAAACGACAAAGTCTCCTACCGCCGGAACGCTCGAATCAGTTTTCACCCCGATGGCACCTCCACTGATTCCGTGATCATGCTCGGTAAAGAAGATAGGGAATCCATCGACGGTTACTCAGATATTGCTGTCATTGAAGTCCGAGGAAGCGATAGCAAAGTCTCGTTGGTCGAAGACGAATTCGAAAAGGCGGCCTATCTTGGAATGCTCTAACGCTTCTACCTCCTGGAGCTCCGGACCCTCTCGTCCCGTCACACCCGCGAAAGCGGGTATCCAGGGCAAGTGCCCTGGCGTGGGTTCCCGCGTCCGCGGGAATGACGGCAAAAACGCGAGCGTTATCACCGGACACCGGAACCCTCAATCCGGGTTCATGCTGATTGAGGTGATGGTGGCGGCCACTCTCCTCGCTGTCGGAGTGACTGCGGCTATGCAGGCCATCTACCGGTCGCTCGATGCCAGCAGCGAATCCCAGATGTATACCCGCGCACTCTTCCATGCGCAGAAAGCAATGAGCGAAGTCGAGAATGAGGTCAGTTTCAACGACAGGTACGATGTCCTCGGCGGGTGGCGATCGTTCGACGACGCACCCAACTATGAATGGCGGGCTTCGATCAGCGAAAACGACGAGTTCTGGGTTCGGCGAATCATCGTATCAGTCCGATGGGCAAAGAATATCAACGACCTCCACAACGACGACAAGACTTACTACTACCGCCTTGTGACCGAGGTGCCGATGCCGAGATATCCGGAGGATTACGAGCGATGAAATCGACTCCTCCCTCTTCGGAATCGGGATTTACCCTGATCGAGATACTTCTCGCTATCACCATCTTTGTCGTCGTGATCGGCTCGATATATGCCTCCCTCTTCGCCGGGATCAATGCGCTTTCAGCGGGACAAGCCAGCATGGAAGTCTACCAGACCTCGCGAGCGGGAATGAACCGTGTGCTTAAGGACCTGAGGAAGGCTCTCTCACCAGCATCGTTCCCATACGACGAAGAGGAAGAAGAATTCGGCCTTGAGAATCTGGACTATTACGGCGGGTATCCCGACGAAGAAGAAGAGGACCTCCAGATTGTGTTTCGAGGGAGTTCGAGTGAGTTCGAATGCGCCATCCGTCAAGAGACTTCTGATGAAGAAGGTCCAAGCATGGACATTCGCCAAATACGATATCGCATAGGCAACGATGAGGAAGACACAGTCGTCAAAGAAATCTTCAGGAGCATTCTTGTGGCCCGCCTGGAAGACACCCTCAGGAAACGCCATGAACAGCTTCATGGCCCCGAGTCTTATTTCGCGCCCAACACCACAGACGGATATTTGGAAACCCCTATTATTCAAACGGTTTGCGATGGGGTGACCGAACTTGAATTTGCTTATTACAACGGCCTCGACTGGGAATCGAGCTGGGATTCTGAGGAAATTGTGGTGAATGATTTCTCCCAGGATTTGGATGATGAACTACTCGGTGAAGAAGACGAGGAGAAGGTGGGTTTGCCCCAGTTGGTAAAGGTCAAAATGACTCTGAAGAATGGAATCGTTCTCGAAGCAGCCACCGATATACCGGGAAGCGAATTGAACGTCCTTGGCACGGTTGGGCAGGAGAGCGACTTCGGAAGCGCATTCCGGGGAGGGCGTGATCGGTTAAGAAACCTGCGAACTAAGGCATCGGACCGGGGATACAGTCGGTCTTCAGGCGGAAGAAGGAGCCGATTCTACTGATGGCTCGCCTAACTCTCCTTCCCCCGACAAGACGAACTCCGCCCCAGTCCGTATCCAACGGATACGGACTTTGTGTGTGTAGCGACGGGTTTCAACCCGTCGCGGACTCGGTCGTTCCTCAAAAATCGGGATCGTACCGACCCGGTTTGTTATTACGTTCTCGCACCCGCGACAGGTTAAAACCATGTCGCTACTCACACGAAACCCGTCCCATCGGGACGGGTTGGCCCACTAACGGAAGTCCCAACGAACGTGGCATGATCCTTCTCATCGTCATGTGGGTTCTCCTGGTTCTTACCGTCATCGCATGGACCTATGCGCGACAGGCTCAGATGGAACTCAATATGACCCGATTTCAAACGGATAGCGTGCGAGCTTATTACCTGGCGAGAGCGGGGGTAGCCCGAGCGATGGTTTACCTTCGCGAGGACAAATTGAAAGACAGAGGGGTTCTCGAAGACGATTCCCTGATTGAAGTCGACGATAAAGATGAGAATTGGATCTACGACTCTCCCATCGAAGGGTGGGGGTATCACCCCGACGCTTATGGATACGATCCCGAATGGGACGATGACGAGATGGGCGCGGAAATCGAATCGGCCCGAGGAAAATTCACCGTCCAGGTCTTCGATG